>NZ_HF991051.1:8227-18856 GCF_000432295.1 Bacteroides sp. CAG:189 | reverse complement strand
ACGGAGAGGGTTGGGGAGAGGCTGTCATTTCAAAAAAAGCAGATTCAAGATAAAGTGATACAATGAACTTATTATCTTGAATCTGCATAAAAAAAACAATACCTCTTTTATTTATTATCCATTCAAATTTTTCTTTATTCTGATTCTACCGGCTTGTACAAGGGACAAGACACGGAGACTTCTTTTACTTCACTACTACCTTTTGGCAGTCCATAATATAAATACCTTTATCCAATCCATTGACAAAATTACTGCCCTGGCTCAGTTCAACCATCTTCACCAAACGGCCATCCAATGCATACAAACCTACCATCTGCGCCTTGCCCGTCTTAATTTCGACAGAACCGTTATGGGAGATAATCGTCAACCGGCCGGTATCTTCCGTCGAACCCAATCCGGTAGGGTTATCGTCACCATGGACGATTGTCAACAGTTCATCAACAGTTGCCTGCATGTAAGCATGAAAAGCAGAAACTCCCGCAGCTTCCGGATTTCCATCGGCTACTTTTACGAAAGCAGTCCCCACATCGTTCATCAAATGGAGTCCTACGACAGCATCTCCTTCTACCGCACGGTAACCGGCATGGAATGCGTAACCATTTTCCGGAACTACCGGAGCTGGTTCTGCCGTAACGCTCATCTGTACATCTGTTGCCGTAAAGGTCTTAACCTCCGAATTACTTGTTTTAGCCAAATAGGGAACATTGGCTTCGATGGCGGATGCTCCCGTAAAGATGACTTTCTCACCATCGGCACCCGTAAACTCTTCTACGGTTACATCTCCCTTATCCGCACTGAAAGGCAAGCAGATGGTAGACCAAACATCAGCAGTAAAGTTATGGGAGTAGGAGATCCGGTCAGCAGTAAATAATCTCACGTTATTGAAATCGGAACCTTCCGTCAGAAGTATATTGGCTGCTCTACCCTCTTCGTTATCAAATACAACCACGTTATCAACGCCCTCTGCGATAACAACATCCGGATTCACATAAACCAGGCAGTTCGGATTTAAACCTTCCATTTCGGGAAGTTCCGTCAGGCCGGCCACTCCGGTAAGGTCAATCGTAGTAATCCTAACGGCTTGTTCTTCGATAATCGTGCGGAACGTTTCCGGATTCCAGTCTCCCTCCAGAATAAGATCGACAGCCGTTCCTTTATTTTCAAGAGGAATAACCACAATCTCTTCGATCTCGAAGGACGTCGATTGTACTTCAGAAGTAAGTACATCCCCTAAATATTCTGACTCGTACCATACTTTCAGCGTATGTATTCCCGCCGGCAAAGTTGTTCCTTCGAAAAGATCCGCTTCACTAACCGTCCACTCGGTCGTTTTATTATAATTATCGTCTCTGACCACCTCACCGTTTGTCAAAGGGAAAGAGGCAGCAGGCAATTCGTCTATCTGCCAACACAATTTCACGGTGGCGATGCTTGTATCAAATGCCGGATCGTAAGAGTCTTTGCCGCCATTGGCATAATATCCTTTCAGGAATGTAATCACAGAACCATTCAGCAACAATTCATCGACTATTCCCAAATTCTCCGGAATACTTTCTCCATTCACCGTAAACAAGGGAGTTTGCAGTTCATCAACCAATTTGCCGACCTCCAGACTCAACTTCTTATAGTCATACGCCAACAGAAAACGCCCTCCGAGCCACCAGCCGCCATTGGGCAGAAAAGCGTATGCTTCGTTAGATTTCCATTTGGCCGGTATCACATCTTCCATAAAATCCTGCGTTTTGCTCCAACGGCCGATAGGGCTGAGTTTATACTCCCACCGTCTGCTGGTTTCACCTCTATCCACTACGTATCTCGTCACTCCGTCTTCGCCCGGCAACGGCAGCTCCGTTCCGTCCAGATATAGCGGTTGTGCATCGCAGATGAACATAGTTCTGTACCACGGAGCATCCGCCGTTCCTGTATTCAGTTTCTTTGCATAAAAAGTGACATCCCGGTCTTCGGCCAGTTCAAAGAGTCTGGGTTCATCGGCAATAACCGGTCCTACACTTCCTTTAACGGCATCATTGCCTGAACCGTTCACTTTTCCTCCATAAATAACAGAGTAAGCATAGGTATAAATACCAACCTCCATGTTTTTATTCACAATCTGCTCTTTCTTCAAAGGAACCGTAATGGAATATATGCCATCCTCCCCTTTTACCAGTTTATGGTTGGTGTTATCATAATAAGTATGGGAATAATCCGGCCGAATGGAATCCTGAGAAAATCCGGCGTGAAGATAGAGATCCGCATCAATATTAGTCGGATCGTTCAGAGGGTCGGTTTCTTGCCCCAAAAGGGGAGCAGCTCCGACAATAAGTAATGCAATCAAAGTAGAAAACTGTTTTTTCATAATACAATATTTTTAAGTTTAAACAATCTGTTCTGCACAAAAGTAGCCCGACAAGCGATAAACAAATACAACAATATTATTTATTACTACCAAAATCCTGTTTACATAGCAATAGTGACCTGTTTCTGCGTAGCTTGTGGGCTACTTTTCAACAATATCACGCCCAGCCTGCATTTTTTTGTAACGTGTCAGCGCTTCAATGTAATAATAGTCAGCATAATTAATGGATGCGTCGATCTCATACCCTCCCGGTAAATTGCCCGTGCAATGGAGCAGGAAAGACGGTTTTTTGATGCCACTCTGGTAAGCATCAGACGACAGGCTGAGCAGCATATTAACAGCCGCATCCCTATACTCTTCGGCTTTCTCCGTATTATCTTCCAATTGCACCAGCTCCAGCAATCCGGAAGCTACAATGGCCGCTGCAGATGCGTCTCTCGGAGCGTCCGGGATAGCCGGATCGTCGAAATCCCAATACGGAACATAATCTTCCGGCAAACGTTTGAGGTATATATCCGTTATTTTCTCGGCAAAACGGAGGTATTCCTTATCACCGGTTTCCCTGTAAACCAACGTATACCCATAAATGGCCCATGCCTGTCCGCGCGCCCACAGGGAGCTATCACTATATCCTTGATTCGTAACGCCTTTCAAGAACCTCCCGTCGATGGTATCGTACACCGCTACATGGTAGCAAGAGCCGTCGGGACGAAACTGATTCTCTTTTGTCACCTTTGCATGGCTCACCGCCATGCCATAGTATTCCCTGTTGCCGCCATTCTTGGCCGCCCAAAACAGCAGTTCAAGATTCATCATGTTGTCCATGATGGTATTGTGTGGCCAGTTCATCTCCGTCACCATACCCGGCCACGAGAGGATTGTCCCCACCCGGAGATCATAAAATCCGGCCAGTTTATCGGCACCTTTCAGTAATACCTGCTTATATTTGTCGTCCTTTGTCAGTCGATAGGCATTGCCAAAGCTGCAATAAAACTGGAATCCCAGATCATGGTCGCCCGGATGCTCCGGATCGAGCAAAGGCACAAGCGATTCCGTATAGTGAATGGCTGCTTTCCTGATCTCTTCATTTTGGGTGTTCTCATAATCGTACCACAAGATGCCGGGCCAGAAACCGCTCGTCCAATCATAAATATCGATTTTATACCAGTCTGTGGCATCCGTATCGATGCAACGGGGCATCAATCCGGAACCTTCGATGGCATCCAGTGTTTTCTTTATCTGCGTGTCACAATACGATAATTGCTTTTTTGTTCCGACTACATCTGTTTCTCTCAGTCCCGACAGCAAAAGCAATACTCCTGCGCAAACCAACACACAGCTCATCAATCTTTTCATCCCAACTATTATTTTACATTTACAATTCTCTTCATTAAATCTTCATCCCTCGACGAAGCTCCCACCATGATTTCATAGTCTCCGGGTTCCACCGTATAGTCCATCTTCTTATCATAGAAAGCAAGTTTCCCTGCCGGTAAGATGAAAGAAACTGTCTTGGTTTCGCCTGCACGAAGGGGCACGCGCCTGAAGTCCTTCAACTCTTTCACCGGACGCGTCGCACTGGAATAGAGGTCGCGGATATACAACTGCACAATCTCCTCCCCATCCGTTGTTCCCGTATTCGTCACTTTCACGGACACTTCCACACTGCCGTCCCCCGACATCTGCGCCGAGGAAACCGTGAGATCCGAATACGCATATTCCGTATAACTCAGGCCGTATCCAAAATAGAACAAAGGCGTACTCTCTCCGATGGCATACGGATGAAAATACATGGACGGCTTATGGTTATAAATCATCTGTATCTGTCCCACATGGCGCGGAACCGTCACCGGCAGTTTGCCGGAAGGGTTTACTTTTCCATATAATATTTCGGCAATGGCCTGTCCTCCGAGACTACCCGGCTCCCACGCTTCGACTAAAGCATTGGCATGACCGGCAATCCATTCCACCCCCAACTGACGCCCGTTTACTAAAACCACAACGGTAGGAACTCCCGTTGCCAGAATGGACTCCACAAGTTCCTGCTGTAACCCTGCCAGATTGATATCCGAACGGTCGCAGTCTTCGCCACAAGTTTTGTCGTACCAGTTGGTCCGCAAGGAATATTCTCCCACCGCCACAATTGCCAAATCGGCTTTGGCAGCCTGCTTTGCGGCCTGTTCCACTTTGTTTTTATCCATTTCCCGGATGTTCCATCCCAAATCCACAAATGAAAATTTAGTGTCGGGAGATACCAGTTTCAGCCCTTCGAGCACTGTAATCACATTCTCATCCGGCTGTGTCAAAGCCCAATCACCGAGAATCGTCTGATTGTCGGCATTCATTCCGGTTACGAATACATTTTTATATTTTGCTTCATCCAGCGGAAGTATGCCGTCATTGGTCAATAGCACAATGGACTTACGCGCCGCTTCCAATGCCGTGGCCTGATGCTTTTCATTGAACAGGACGCTTTTCGCCGCTTTCTCATCGGTAAAAGATTTCTCGAACAGTCCTAACCGGAATTTCGCAGCCAATATTTTCCGGCAAGACTCATCGATCCGGGCTTCCGTGAGTTTTCCCTCCTTCACCAGTTCAATCACCTTTTCGTAAAACTCCGGTCCATGCATGTGCATATCCATTCCGGCATCTACCGACTGGTAGAAAGCATCTTTATTATCCACTGCCGTGCGATGCAAGTCGTGTATATGCTCGATGTCCATCCAATCACTGACTATGAAACCATCGAATCCCCATTCTTTGCGAAGAATATCTTCCATCAGCCATGGATTGGCATGACAGGGAATGCCGTTCAGTTCATTATGAGCTGTCATAAAGCTATATACACCGGCATCTACGGTCGCCTTAAAGGGGGGCAGGAATACCTCCCGGAGTGTCCGTTCCGAAATGTCTGTGGGAGAGCCGTTCGTTCCGTTTATCGGTTGGCTGCCTCCAATAAAATGCTTGGCACAAGCCAACACATTTTCCGCCTTTCCAAACCCGTCTCCCTGATATCCGCGCACGGAAGCCACGCCCAATAAAGATACCAAGTAGGGATCTTCGCCGAAAGTTTCGCCGACACGCCCCCAACGCGGGTCGCGGGCGACCTCTACATTGGGATTGAATGTCCACTGCGAACCTGTAGCACGCATCTCCAAAGCCGTTTGCCGGCAAATCTCTTCAACCAGGCCGACATCGAACATGGATGCCTGCCCGATGCTCGTCGGATACGCCGTAGTACCCACTACCTGCGCATTGCCGTGAATGGCATCGATGCCTATAATCAAAGGGATTTTGAGACGGCTTTTCATTGCCAGCTCCTGCAACTGATTGGCCTCCTTGACTGTGAGTACATGCAAGAAAGAGCCCACCTTCCCGTCTATCGTCATTTGTCTCACGTCTTCTTCCGTGATGCCGGGATAGAACCCCCGCGCCGTGTTATTACTCAATTCGTCTACCGTCAAATCCTGTGAAGCGGTTCGCATATGCTCCAAGCCGACCCATTGACACATCTGCCCCACTTTCTCCTCCAGAGTCATGCGCGACATCAAATCTTTCACCCTCTGCTCGACAGGCCGGCCCGCATCCAGATATAACGCACCGCCATCATCAGCAGCAAAAACCGATACGCCCATAGCAGCAGTAAAGGATGAAATAATAAAAGTACTGACTAACTTATTCATGTTTCTAAAGATTAGACTTTAATTACTAATATGAATGACACAAATGTAGAACTGATAAAACAAAGTGGATAGAAATATACTTTTCAAAGATATAAATACACTGCATTCTCACAATTATACCATATTTTTATAGGTTTTAAGAAGATATTTGCATCGCCAAAGAGAGCAAAGCCCTATATTTGAACATCTTAATTTCATCAGGCTATGAAACATACGATTTTAGTTTTATTAGGTTTGGCTTTATCTTTTTTTCCTGCACGCGCCTATCACTTCAGGAGCTATCAGGTGGAAGACGGATTGTCGCATAACAGTGTCTGGGCGGTTATGCAGGACAGCAAAGGCTTCATGTGGTTCGGGACCAACGACGGCCTCAACCGTTTCGATGGCAAGAAAATCAAAGTGTACCGCAAAATACAGGGCGACTCTTTATCTATCGGCAATAACTTTATCCACTGCCTGAAAGAGGATTCGCGAGGAAGATTCCTCATCGGAACCAAACAAGGGCTCTATCTTTTCGACGATAAGTTAGAGAAGTTCAGACACATCGACCTGGACAAAAACATAAAAGACGACGTGAGCATCAATGCTATTATGGAAGACCCTTCCGGAAATATATGGCTGGCCTGCCACGGATATGGCCTGTATGTCCTTACTCCCGAATTAACGACCAAGAAACATTATCTATCCGGTAGCGATCCCTATTCGTTGCCCTCCAATTACATCTGGAGCATCGTTCAGGATTATTACGGAAATATATGGTTGGGCACAGTGGGCAAAGGCCTTGTACACTTTGATCCTAAAGAGGAAAAGTTCACGCAAATGACACAGGCTAAAGAGTTGGGCATCGACGATCCCGTGATTTACAGCCTGTATTGCGACATAGACAATAACATCTGGATAGGGACGGCCACAAGCGGATTGATACGCTATACCCCCAGATCACAGAAAGCCACACATTATATAAATCATGTATTCAACATCAAATCCATCATCGAATATTCCGACCACGAGCTCATCATGGGATCGGACAAAGGACTGGTGAAATTCGACCGTACGCTGGAGAGTTTCGACCTGATCAACGACGATACTTCTTTTGACAACATGACGGATAAATCCATTTTCTCCATTGCACGTGACAAGGAAGGGTCTTTCTGGATCGGAACTTACTTTGGGGGCGTAAATTATTATTCGCCTGCCATCAACCGTTTCCAGTATTGCTATAACTCTCCACACAACTCTTCCAAAAAAAATATCATCAGCGGATTCGCCGAGAATGAAAATGGGGACATATGGATCGGAACGCACAACGACGGACTATACCTTTTCAATCCGAAGAGCCTGAGCTTCAAGAAGCCATACGACATCGGTTACCACGATGTACAGAGCATTCTGTCGGACCAGGACAAACTTTATGCAAGCCTTTACGGCAAAGGCATCCATATCCTGAACATAAAGAACGGACAGGTCAGCGCCTCCGCCAACGACATAGGAATTAATCATACCATCAACTCCATAGCCAAAACCTCCAAAGGGCAGATACTCTTCACCTCCGAAGGCGGAGTGATCTCGATGGATGCATCCGGCACGCTCAAGACCCTCGATTACCTGACCAACACCCCGGTAAAAGACATTGCAGAAGATTATGACGGCTCCATTTGGTTTGCCACCCATTCCAAAGGGCTGATACGGCTCACCTCAGACAATAGATGGGAAGTATTCGTAAATAATCCCGATAATCCGAAATCCTTGCCGGGAAATAATGTCAACTGCGTATTTCAAGACTCCAAATTCCACATCTGGGCAGGGACGGAAGGAGAAGGGCTGGTACGGTTCAACGCCAAAGAGCAAAACTTCGAACCAATCTTAAACGACCAGTCGGGCCTACCTTCCAACATCATCTATTCCATACTGGACGATTCGGACGGCAATCTGTGGGTAAGCACAGGCGGAGGGTTGGTTAAAATATCCTCCGACTTGAAAAACATTAAAACATTTGCCTATATCGGCGATATACAACGGATACAATACAATCTGAACTGCGCATTGAGAGCTTCCGACAACCGACTTTACTTTGGCGGAACCAACGGATTCATCACATTCAATCCGAAAGAGATTACAGATAACCCCAACAAACCGGTCGTCATGGTCACAGGTTTCCAGATTGCCAGCAAAGAGATAACACTTTCCGAATCGTCGCCACTAAAAGAGACCATCAGCGCAACCAAAGAGATAACGTTGCGGCACGACCAGTCCACTTTCAGCTTCGACTTTGTAGCATTGAGCTATCTTTCGCCGGAACAAAACAGATATGCCTACATCCTCGAAGGCTTCGACAAAGAGTGGCATTACACCTCCGACAATAAGGCCATGTACATGAACATCCCGCCCGGAACTTATGTATTCCGTGTGAAAGGCACGAATAATGATGGAGTATGGAGCGATGAAACGGCAGACATTACGGTGAAAATAAAGCCCCCGTTCTGGTTGTCCAACCTCATGATCGGCCTGTATATTGTCCTTGCCATCGGCATTATCCTTTATTTTATCCGGAGATACCACCGCTTTATCGAACGTAAAAACCAGGAAAAGATATTCAAATACCAGACGGCCAAAGAAAAAGAGATGTACGAATCGAAAATCAATTTCTTCACGAACATTGCCCATGAAATACGTACACCGCTCTCGCTGATTGCCGCACCATTGGAAAAAATAATTTTGTCCGGAGACGGAAACGAACAGACCAGGAACAACCTGGGGATGATAGAACGCAATGCCAACAGGCTGCTCGAACTGATCAACCAACTGCTGGACTTCCGTAAAATAGAAGAGGACATGTTCCACTTCAAATTCAAGCGGCAGAATGTCGTCAAGATTGTGGAAAAAGTGTATAAGCAATATTACCAGACGGCCAAATTCAACAAACTGGAAATCTCTTTGGAAGCGGAAAAGAACGATATAGAATGCAATGTCGACTCCGAAGCCATCTATAAGATTGTCAGCAACCTGATTGCCAACGCCATTAAATATGCCAAAAACCAAATCCTGATAACCGTAAAAGAGAGAAGCGGAAACCTGGAAATAAAGATCAAAGACGATGGTACCGGCATTGAAAAGCAGTATATGGAAAAAATATTCGAACCTTTCTTCCAGATACAGGATAAGGACAACGCTGTGCGGACAGGCTCCGGCCTGGGATTATCGCTATCACAATCGCTGGCCATGAAGCATAACGGAAAAATCTCCATCGAATCGGAATACGGAAAAAACTGTAATTTTACACTGACAATCCCCATTGCCGACGGAACAGAGGAAGAGGTGCAGGAAACGGAAGCTGCCATACCCGAAAAGAGTGAAATGCCCGAACAATCGGTCGTGGAAGCGGGTACGAGGATCATCATCGTGGAAGACAACACGGATATGCGGACTTTCCTTTGCGAAAGCCTAAACGACAACTACACCGTCTTTGAAGCAGAGAACGGAGTACAGGCACTGGAAATGGTGGAAAAAGAGAACATAGACATCATCATATCCGATATTATGATGCCGGAAATGGACGGGTTGGAATTATGTAACCGGCTGAAAAGCGATCCCGCCTACTCTCACCTGCCTTTGGTGTTGCTATCTGCCAAAACGGATACTTCCACTAAAATAGAGGGCCTGAACCAGGGAGCCGACGTTTACATGGAAAAACCATTCTCCATCGAACAACTAAAAGCGCAAATAAGCAGCATTATTGAAAACAGGAACAACCTGCGAAAGAACTTCATCAAATCTCCGTTGCAGTATTTCAAGCAGAACACGGAAAACAACGAAAGCGCAGATTTCGTGAAGAAGCTGAATACCATCATATTGGAAAACATGTCGGATGAGGACTTCTCCATCGACAGCCTTTCCAGCCAGTTTGCCATAAGCCGTTCAAACCTGCACAAAAAGATTAAAAACATCACAGGAATGACCCCCAACGACTACATCAAGCTGATCAGGCTGAATGAAAGCGCACGGATGTTGTCCACCGGCAAATACAAAATAAACGAAGTATGCTTCCTGGTAGGTTTCAACACACCGTCTTATTTCTCAAAATGTTTCTTCGAACAGTTCAAGAAACTTCCTAAAGATTTTATACAAATAACAAACGAATAAATAAATCCTAAAAATGAAGAAAATTATAACGATAGCATTTCTCTCTTTTTTATATTTCGTCTACGGATACGCCAGCAATCACAGCATGCATCCGTTAAAGCAAATCGACTATGTACTAAAACAGGTCAAGGCACAGCAAGAGCCCTATTATTCTGCCTATCAGCAATTGATTCACGATGCCGACTCCATCTTGAAAGTGTCGCACCATGCACTGGTAGATTTTGCCGTACCGGGATTCTATGATAAACCCGAGGAACACCGTGCCAACTCCCTGGCATTGCAGCGGGATGCATATGCCGCCTACTGTTCGGCATTGGCCTACACCCTATCCGGCCAACAGGAATATGGAGAAAAAGCCTGCTATTTCCTGAATGCATGGGCATCTACCAACGAGAAATATTCGGAACACGACGGAGTGTTGGTGATGACCTATTCCGGTTCGGCATTCCT
>NZ_HF991051.1:0-8205 GCF_000432295.1 Bacteroides sp. CAG:189 | reverse complement strand
CGGCATTCCTGATGGCAGCGGAACTGATGGCAGACGATCCGCTTTGGAGCAATAAAGAGAAAAAGGATTTCCGGAAATGGGTGAAACGCATCTACCAGCACGCCGCCAATACCATCCGGGTTCATCAGAACAACTGGGCGGATTGGGGACGTTTCGGCTCGCTGCTGGCGGCTTCATTCCTAAATGAGAAAAAAGAAGTTGCGGAAAACGTGCGCCTGATAAAATCGGACTTATTCCATAAAATAGCAACAGACGGCAGCATGCCCGAAGAGACCCGGAGAGGCGGCAACGGCATATGGTACACCTATTTCTCACTGGCACCGATGACCGGAGCGTGCTGGCTGGTGTACAATCTCACCGGAGAGAATCTGTTCGCTCTGGAACAAGACGGAACCTCCATAAAAAAAGCGCTGGACTATATGGCCTACTATAATAAACATCCTAAAGAATGGAAATGGGACAAGAACCCGAATACTGGGAAAAATGAAGTCTGGCCCGAGAACCTTCTCGAAGCAATGGCAAACCTATACAATGACAACTATTATGTGGAATATGTAAAAGGGAAGCGTCCGATCATTTACCGCAACCATCACTTCTGCTGGACATTCCCCACGCTGATGCCCACTTCTTTTGAAAATTATCAATAAAGATTATCTTACAACATGAAAAAGCTTTTTAAATTATTCGCATTCACATGCCTGGCAATGTCTGCCACGGCGCAAAACAAAACTCCGATCTATCTGGACGAAACAAAACCGATAGAGCAACGCGTGGAAGATGCACTTCAACGAATGACTCTGGAAGAAAAAATAAAATTGTGCCATGCACAATCTAAATTCAGTTCCCATGGCGTACCCCGTCTCGGCATACCGGAACTTTGGATGACCGACGGACCACACGGTATCCGGGAAGAGGTGCTGTGGGATGAATGGAAAGGAGCTGCCTGGACCAGTGATTCCTGCATCGCTTTCCCTGCACTGACCTGCCTTGCCGCCACATGGGATCTTGATATGTCGGTCCTGTATGGCAAGTCGATAGGCGAAGAAGCCCGCTTCCGGGGGAAAGATGTTCTGCTGGGTCCGGGTGTCAACATATACCGCACACCACTCAACGGACGAAACTTTGAGTACATGGGAGAAGATCCTTATCTGGCCGCTAAAATGGTAGTGCCATACATCAAAGGGGTACAACAAAACGGGGTGGCCGCCTGTGTCAAGCATTTTGCATTGAACAATCAGGAAATGTATCGCGGACACATCAATGTGGAGGTCAGTGACCGCGCCCTGCACGAAATTTACCTGCCTGCTTTCAAAGCGGCCGTACTGGAAGGGGGAACATGGTCCATTATGGGGGCTTACAACCAATACAAAGGCCAACATTGCTGCCACAACCAGTATTTGCTGAACGATATACTGAAAAAAGACTGGAATTTCGACGGAACTGTGATTTCCGACTGGGGAGGTGTACACGACACTTACCAATCGGCCTATTATGGACTCGATCTGGAAATGGGAACATGGACAGACGGATTGAGCTGGGGAAAAACCAATGCCTACAACAACTACTACATGGCATTGCCGCTACTGGAAAAGATCAAAAACGGAGAAATCGAAGAAAACACCGTGAATGACAAAGTGCGCAGGCTGCTTCGCATGATGTTCCGGACAAGCATGAACACTCAAAAGCCATGGGGATCATTCGGCACGGAAGAACATGCACTGGCAGGACGCACCATTGCCGAAAACGGCATCGTGCTACTCAAGAACGAAAACGGATTGCTGCCTGTCGATCTTTCCCAAATAAAGAAAATAGCCGTTATCGGCGAAAATGCCACGAAAGTCATGACATTGGGAGGTGGCTCTTCTTCATTGAAAGTGAAATACGAAGTTTCTCCGCTCGAAGGGCTGAAGAAACGGGTAGGCAATGCCGTCGAACTGGTTTACGCTCCCGGATATGCAAGCCCGCTCACCGATAAGAGAGATCCCCGGTACATCGTTCCCGAAGGATACCGGCTTCCCGATGCGGAGAAACTAACGAAAGAGGCTCTTGAAGCTGCCAAAAATGCGGATATTGTACTGTTCTTCGGAGGTCTGAATAAGAACGAACACCAGGACAGCGAAGGCACGGACCGGCTCAACTATCATTTGCCTTACGGACAGGACGAACTGATAGCCCAACTCAGCAAAGTAAATAAGAACATAGCCGTTATTCTTATTTCGGGAAATGCAGTCGCAATGCCGTGGATCAAAGAGGTGCCGTCTGTTTTGGAAGCCTGGTTCAGCGGTACGGAATCCGGTAATGCCATTGCTTCCGTATTGGTTGGAGATGTTAACCCTTCCGGCAAGTTACCGATGACTTTCGCTGTCCGCCTGGAGGACTATCCGGCACATACCGTCGGAGAGTATCCCGGTGACAGCATCAACGTGAAATACAACGAAGGCATATTCGTAGGCTACCGTTGGACGGACAAACATAAAATCCGGAGCTTGTTCCCGTTCGGACACGGTTTAAGCTACACCACTTTCCAATATGGAAAAGCCCTTCTTTCATCCTCCGAAATGAACGAAAAGGAGATACTGACCGTTACTATCCCTATAAAAAACACCGGAAAAGTAAAAGGAAAAGAGATTGTGCAACTCTATATCGGTGATGAAAAAAGCTCATTGGAACGTCCTGTCAAAGAGTTGAAAGGGTTCCAAAAAATAGAACTGAATCCGGGCGAAGAAAAGGTGGTAGAGTTCAACATCACCTCCAATGACCTGAAATTCTACGATGAAGCCATACAGGACTGGAAAGCCGAACAAGGCAAATTCAATATCTTCATAGGCAGCTCATCTACTGACATACGCGCAAAAGCCAAGTTTAATCTAAAATAAATGATACCAATCTGCTTATTTCATTGAATGAGACATTTATGACTAATTAAATATCAGTATTGAATCTTTTCATTAACTTTGTAGTCAAAATTTAACAATTCGGTTTTTAACAAAAAGTATGATGGTGAAGCTATTAATCCAAAGGTCCACTTTTGGTATAAAACTGAATCTATGAGTTAGCCGAGACAGATCTGTTTTTGGGGTATTCATGAAATACCTGCTGATAGAAAAAACTTGAAAAGGTAAAGGTCAAAGAAAGATATAAGACTACATGGTAAGCAAAGATATTGGCATGTATAGCACCTGTAAACATTTCTGTGTCCACAGGTGTCATGTTAATATACGTAAAGAATGTGTCCTAAAAAATGCAGAAAAAAATAATGATGATAGTGAAAGTATCATTGAATAATATAAGCAATAAAGGATATGGACGAAATAATAAATAATACCCAATATAGCGAGCTCGTTAATGCAGTTCAAGCGATTAAAGGGGCTATTTTGCAGAGCCAGCAACGGGCATTAGGTGTGATAAATCAAGAGCAATTGGCTCTTTATTATGGCATCGGACGATATGTTTCTGTAAACACTCGCAATAAAAATTGGGGTAAAGGGTTTATTGAAGCTATCAGCGAGCAACTACGCAAAGAGTTACCAGGGCTGAGGGGCTTTTCAGCCCCAAGCTTACGAAAGATGCGCACCTTTTACGAAGAGTGGCGAATGCTTTCGGATAATCCATTCGTTGAAACGAACAAATTGGTAACTGACGAACAAAATTCGTTCGTTGAAACGAACGAATTACCCACAGTTCAGTTCAAGATAGATGCAGATTTTCCTATTACTGCTTTTATGAATATAGGTTTTACTCATCATTATGCCATTGTCAGCAAAGTAAAAGATACTGAGAAACGTAAATTCTATATTCAATTTGCAGCTGATACAAAAGCAAAGGTTGGAGAGTTGGAACGAATGATAGACAGCGACTTGTATAGTCATCAGGGAGAGTTACCTAACAACTTTAAAAAGACTATCCCCGATCGGTTGGAAGCATATCGTGCAATCACAATGTTCAAAGATGAATATCTGCTTGATTTTATCAATGTAGAAGAATTATTCGTTCGCGAGAAAGATAGAGACGAACGGGTAATTGAACAGAGTATTATTCAGAACGTGAAAGAGTTTATTATGACATTCGGTAAGGACTTTACGTTTGTGGGGAATCAGTATCATTTAGAGAAATATGGCGTAGAGGAGTTCCCTGATTTACTCTTTTTCAATAGAGAGTTGGCGGCTCTCGTCTGTGTGGAATTGAAGGATGGATCATTCAAGACCAATTATCTTGGTCAGTTGGCAGCTTATCTGCGTATTCTTGACGATGAAGTTCGCAAACCTAATGAGAATCCGTCTATCGGAATCATTCTTTGTAAAAGTGCCAATAAGAAATTCGTGGAATATGTAATCCAAGATTATGATAAACCTATGGGCGTTGTGACATACAAAACCACAGCCGATATGGATGATCGACTTAAGAAACTGCTTCCACCTGTTGAAGAATTGGAAAAACTACTTTAAATTACTGCATATGCTATTTAAGAATTTACGATTAGACGATTGACGATGTACGATTGAAAATACAAGGATTCCAATTTACTCTTATATTCATGTTTATAATATATAGGAGTTACTTCAATCGTACATCATCAATCGTCTAATCGTAAATCTCTTTATTTCCCTCTCACTATCTTCTTTATGTCATTCAGCTTATTCAGCGCCTCGATCGGAGTAAGGTTATTCACGTCCAAATTCAGTATTTCATCCCGGATCTGACAAAGGATGGGATCATCCAGTTGGAAGAAGCTTAGCTGCATCCCTCCCCTGCTTTCACTCACTTCATTCAACGGTTTATTGGAGATGCCCTGCTGGCGGTTGTCCGATTCAAGCTGTTTCAGAATTTCGTTGGCACGCTTTACAATGCTTTTCGGCATACCCGCCATCTTGGCCACATGAATACCGAAAGAGTGCTCGCTACCCCCACGTTCGAGTTTGCGGAGAAAAATCACCTTATTATCGACCTCTTTCACCGATACATTGTAGTTCTTGATCCGCTTGAAGGATTTCTCCATTTCATTCAGCTCATGATAATGCGTGGCAAAGAGTGTACGCGCTTTCGCCTTGGGATGTTCATGGATATACTCCACAATTGCCCACGCTATCGAAATACCGTCATACGTGGAAGTACCGCGCCCCAATTCATCGAACAGCACAAGACTTCTCGAAGAAACATTATTCAAAATATCTGCCGCTTCGTTCATCTCTACCATAAATGTAGACTCGCCCACCGAAATGTTATCACTGGCGCCCACGCGGGTAAATATCTTATCAACCAATCCGATACGGGCACTCTCGGCAGGAACAAACGAACCGATCTGAGCCAGCAAGGTGATCAATGCCGTCTGCCGCAACAACGCCGACTTACCCGCCATGTTGGGACCGGTAATGATGATAATCTGCTGCGTCGTACTGTCCAGCATTACATCGTTGGCAATGTATTTTTCACCGATGGGAAGCTGCTTCTCAATAACCGGGTGGCGTCCCTGACGAATGTCCAGCACATCATTATCTTCGATAACCGGGCGGATATAATTATTTTCACGGGCTATATTGGCAAATGACAACAAACAATCGATGCGGGCAATCTGATTGGCGTTGATCTGAATGGCAGGAATAAATTCGCTCAATGCCTGTACCAATTCCGTATAAAGCCGTGTTTCAAGTACCAGAATCTTATCCTCCGCTCCGAGGATTTTCTCCTCGTATTCTTTCAGTTCTTGGGTGATATAGCGTTCTGCATTCACAAGTGTCTGTTTGCGGATCCATTCTTGCGGCACCTTGTCTTTGTGTACATTACGTACTTCTATATAGTAGCCGAACACACTGTTATAAGCAATCTTCAAACTCGGTATTCCAGTCTGTTCGCTTTCACGCTGCTGTATCTTCAAAAGAAAATCCTTACCCGAATAGGCTATCTGACGCAGTTCATCCAGTTCGGCATTTACCCCGTCCTTGATAACCCCACCTTTATTTATCAACAAAGGAGGATCGTTATTCACCTCTTTATCTATCCGGTCGCGGATGGAAATACAAAGATTCAACTGCTCTCCTATCCGGTTCAAGCTGGCATTATCCGCCTGCATGCAAGCCGCTTTTATAGGCTCGATCGCTTGCAGGGCAACCTTCAACTGTACTACCTCGCGAGGAGATACACGCCCCACCGCCACCTTGGAAATGATGCGTTCAAGATCGCCTATCAGATGCAGTTGTTCTTCGATCAGTTCCTTAAATTCCGGCTCGCGGAAAAAGTATTCCACTACGTTCAGACGGTCATTAATAGGCTTCTCGTCTTTCAGAGGAAACACCATCCAACGTTTCAGCATACGGGCACCCATCGGACTGATGGTTTTATCAATAACATTGAGCAGGCTACTTCCACCGTCGTTCATGCTACCGATAAGCTCCAGGCTGCGCACGGTAAATTTATCCAAACGCACATATTTGTCCTCTTCAATACGCGACAATGCCGTGATGTGTCCGATTTGCGTATGCTGCGTCATATCCAGGTATTGCAGAATAGCCCCGGAAGCAATGATACCATTTTTAAGATGCTCTACTCCGAAACCTTTCAAATTCTTTGTTTCAAAGTGCTTCAACAGTTTCTCGCGTGAACTGGTCTCCGTAAAAGCCCAATCGTCCAGTTCGAAAGTAAAGAATTTGTTTCCGAAATTCCCTTCGAACATACCCCGTTTGCCACGTTCGAAAAGCACCTCTTTCGGACCAAAATTATTCAGCAATTTATCTACATAATCAAAAGGGCCTTCCGCCGTCAAAAATTCACCGGTAGAGATATCGAGAAAGGCGATGCCACAACCCGTTTTTCCGAAATGTACAGCTGCTAAAAAATTGTTTTCTTTATAATTGAGGACATTATCGTTGATGGAAACACCCGGAGTAACCAATTCGGTAATGCCGCGCTTCACCAATTTCTTTGTCATCTTCGGATCTTCCAACTGGTCGCAGATAGCTACACGCTTGCCCGCACGTATCAGTTTAGGCAAATACGTATCCAATGCGTGATGAGGAAATCCGGCCATTTCAATGGTTTTGCCTTTTCCATTGGCACGCTTAGTCAGCGTGATGCCCAAAATCTCCGCCGCAATAATTGCATCTGTCGAATAAGTCTCATAAAAGTCTCCGCACCGGAACAGCATCACCGCATCGGGATGTTTTGCTTTCAGGTCGAGAAACTGTTTCATCATGGGGGTCAGTTCGATATCGTTGTTCACAGGTGTAGTCTCCTTTTTTCTTTTAATTCAATGATCCAGTGATTCAAAATTCAATGATTCAGTGCACAAAGATACTGATTTCCTGTAAATCTACCATCCCGGCGATGGCAAGATTTCTTCAAAGTATTCTATAGTAAAAAAGTCTTTAAAGACCTTTCCTAAGTATTAATAACCTACGTATTGTTCTTAAAACATGTTATTAAACACATGTTTTTATTTGGATTATTTGCAGATATCCGTAAAAGCAGTACCTTTGCATCGTGTTTTTCATAGTATTAGATTTAAGGTTAACAAAGGTTGGAGCAAGGCGTTGCTCCTTTTTTTATGCCCATACGTTACTTTTTCATTTCCACTAAATCCGCTTAGAGTCAGATTTCCTTTATTCCGCTTACCTTTCCAGTCTGTTTCTTTTTTATTACAAAGAGATAATAATCCCACTTTTCGGCCCACTACGATTGTTGCATATTATAAATATTCAATTTATTTCTCGTAGAGTTTCGTTCGGTTTCTCTACGAGTTTAGACCCGTTCCTCTACGAGTTTCGCTTCAATCCTCGTAGAGAAAACAGTCACCAGTATAGCGCACTCATATTCAACGTTTTACAAAGGCTTACAATTGTTATTTATTTTCAATACAAGAAATACAATTTATTCATTTATCTGCAATTTGAAATCATCCGAAAAAATTACCAATAGTAATATTCTTCTTTATCCTGATTATCTCTGATTTGCAATCATATCGTACTCCCTAACGCAAAAGAAAAGAAGAGGAATCATTATTAACGTAAAGATAACATCACGATAACATACTATGATCCGGAGCCACCCTATCTTTGCAACATCGAAAGAAACAAGAATCGAATATAAACCATAAAAACAAGAGCCATATGAAAACTTTAGTAGTATCAGTAGTAATCGCAATGACATCCGTATTCAATGCATTCAGTAACGGAAATCTTACCCAGTTTGCTTATAACACCACTACAGACGGAG
>NZ_HF991050.1:0-9734 GCF_000432295.1 Bacteroides sp. CAG:189 | reverse complement strand
TACAAGAGGAGATTCACCAGTGGAGTGACCGCCGGAAAAAAGTAGAGCGGGTAGTTATTCCGATGATGATCTTTGTCCGCGTATCTGACGAAGAACGCGGATTACCGCTCACGCTATCAGCTATCAGCCGGTATATGGTGTTACGGGGAGAATCCGTTCCGGCCGTCATCCCCGACCGGCAAATGGAAAAATTCAAATTCATGCTGGATTATTCGGAAGAAGCGGTGGAAGTGTGCACTACTCCACTGGCGGTGGGAGAACAGGTAAGGGTAATCAAGGGACCGTTGGCCGGACTGGAAGGAGAACTGGTGACGGTGGATGGGAAAAGCAAAGTAGTCGTAAGACTGGATATGTTAGGATGCGCACAGGTGGATATGCCGGTGGGGTTTGTGGAAAAAATATATTTTTAATTCAAAATTCCCCCCTCACATATAATAGGAAGTATCATGCTACCCAATAAATCATTAAAATACAATGCTTTTTGGAATATACTGTCTAATGTTCTAAATATCCTTTTATTATTTATTTTAACTCCGATAATTACCAAAGGATTAGGAGATGCTCAATATGGTATATATATCATTTTAGGCACAATCGGAGGTGCTTTGTCAATTATAAATTTAGGATTAGGAGAAGCGACTTTACGTTATGTGGCATTTTACTATTCGAAAAATGATAATGAAGGTGTCAACCGGGTATTTAATGCTACACTATGGTTATACAGTTTGTTGGGAATCATAGTAACCAGTATCTTCTTTTTCACCCCCGAAATGATTATACGATTGTTAAACTTATCGGAATTAGGATCAGAAGGTACTTTATTAATCAGGCTCACGCTTTTACTATTCTTTATAAATTTTATTTACGGTTGTTTTACTTCTGTTCCACAAGCTTTACAACGTTACGATATTTTCTCATATATACAAATCGGTCAAAACGGTATACGTTTTATTACCAATATCCTTGTCATCTTTTTAGGGTACGGATTAAAAGGTTTAGTAATAACTCAACTATCCATTGGTATATTATCACTGTTTTCTGTAATAATCATCTCCAAAAAGTTATTACCATTTCTGATGCTTTACCGCATACCATCTCAAAAAGATTATAAAGAAATTTTTAGTTATGGCATCTTTTCTTTCTTAAGCCAGATAGTGGGACTCGTGTGGCAATACTGTGACAATATTTTACTTTCAATATTCATCGGTCCACAAGCCGTAAGCTACTTCAGCATTCCGATGCAAGTTATTGGGAAGGTGAATAGTACAATATCTTCTGGTTTTAGTGTATTATTCCCCAAGTTTGCCGCAGAAAAGAATACAACGGTCATAAAATCTATATATATAAAATCAACCCAATTATCACTTTATCTGTCAATCGTAATTTTTGTTCCCATGGCTATAATGATTAAAGATTTTTTAGCAATTTGGATATCATCCGATTTTGCGGAAAAATCCGGTTTCATAGCAACCATACTTGCTTTCAGTTATATCGTTAGAGGAGCTTTTTTACCTTATGATTCATTACTTAAAGGACTGGGAGTACCTCAATATATAATGTATATCACTATAGCCAGTTCATTCGTTATTTTACTATGCGATTTATTGCTAATTCCAACATTGGGAGTCAATGGAGTTGGATATAGTTATCTATTATCCTCATTAATAGGCGTCTTTGTTATAGGATGTATATGGAAAAAGTATATTAAAAACAAAAACATCATTGCATATAAAATATTCCTGTTCCCCTATTTAGTGTCTATAGGATGTTTTACAATCATATATTACTTAAAAAATAACATTTATCTGTCCATCCCCGATTTCATATCATTCCTGATAACAGGATGCATTGTATTCATTCTTAATCTTATAATAACCGTCATCACTATCCGACTAATAGACAAAGATTTCATCCGTGAGATATGTTATCCGTTCATTATTAAATTAAAAGAAAAATGTCTCTTAAAAAAACAATAGGAATATTCCTAAAACGCATCCTTCCTCTCAGACATTATAAAATCATTGCAAATGGAGGAATTATCGTACCCTCTTACTATAAAACAATTATTGAGGATACAGAAAAATATTTAGACTATTCACTCAAAGACAGCCACGAAAAAGACATGTTACTCATGCGTAAATATGCGCATATTATAGATAAAGGACTACACAGACGCGATATAGAACCAGGACATAGTAAATTATACTATAAATTACTGAAAGAAAAAATAGAAAAAATAAGACATACGCCTTTCGCATCTGATCCTACAGTTGAATGGGCGCAAAGTAAAGTAGAATTTTACGAACAACTACAAACTTCTCCTCAGTCATTCTTACCCTTACAAGGGAAAACAGAAGCACCGCCAATCTGTTATGAACAATTGTCCGAATTAATAAAGCAACGACGTTCAAACAGATTTTTCCGCGAAATAAATTTATCCGATGAAATCATAAACCAATTATCAGGACTTGTAAACTGGGCAGCGAACAGTTGCAACAAACAACCGATCCGACTATTCATAACCAATACTCCCTCAAAAGCAAATGAATGTCTCAAATGCTGTAAAGGAGGAACCGGATTCAGTACATTCATTCCCTCCTTTTGGGTATTTGCTGCAGATTCCCGTGGATACGTATGGCCCAGTGAAGTTTACTTGCCAGCCATAGACACCAGCTTAGGAGCACAAAATGTATTCCTCGCAGCACAAACATTGGGCATTACAGGTACAATTCTTTCGTGGGCTCAAAAAGACAAAGAAGAAGAGGCTCGATTAAGAATGTTATTAGACATTCCTCAAGAATTCATCATCATATTTTGTGCTGTAATGGGATATGCGTCACATAATTATTTACCACCACAAAGAAAATATTAAAAATGAATATTTTACTAATCCATCAATATGCCGGTAATAAAGGAGACAGGGCAGTTTTGTACGCAACTTGTTCTATCATCAGATCGATAGCCCCCTCTATTCATATCTCTGTTTCAACTTCGTCACCAGAATTATGGGAAGGATACTCTTATTATCAAGAACAGCAAATCGAATTTATCCCCTCGGCTTGGGATTATACAAGAATCCCCCGCAACAAAAAATATTGGAACATTATCAATAAAATCAAAAAATACACTTTTACGATCATGCGTGAAAGTTATCTTTCTCATTGTTCTTCATTAGTAAACCGATTCTTAATCAACCCGTCTTTTTTTGAAAAAGCGCGTAGAGCCGATCTGGTAATAAGTGTCGGAGGCCACCACTTTACAACTATCTTGTCTAAAGATTTAGTTTCTTCCATCAACTTCGATGCCATGGCCGTAATGAGTATGAAGAAAAAGACAATCTGCTTTTCTCAATCCTTTGGTCCATTTGACTTTCATAATCCCCGGAACAAAAAGTTGACTCAAAGACTCTTATCAAATTGTAGTGTTTTATATCCGAGAGAAGAGCAATCAAAACAAAGCCTAATTGATTTAGGAATTTCTCCGTCTCTTATAAAAGGGACCTATGAAACTGTAATTTCCTTAAACTCACTTTTCCCTTTCCATACACAACCCTCAAAAAGAGAAAAGAAAATAGGAATAGCCATATACAGTACCCAACAGCGTAGTCCGGAAAAACATGAAAGATATATAAAAACCTTTTCTTCATTCTGTGATTTTGCAGTATCAAAAGGTTATAAAGTCGTATTTTTCCCTATGGAATTAAAAGGGACTCTTCCGGATGACCGTGTACTTATAAAAGAAATCTTAAACCGGGTAAAACAACCAAACGAATGTGAATGTACTTATATAGACAAGGACATGCCTACACATGAACATTTACAAGAGGTTGCCAAATGCAGAATATTTATCGGTCACAAAACACATTCCACAATCTTTGCATTAACAAGTGGAACTCCACTTATCGGCATCGCCTATCATCCGAAAACCATCGAATTTATGAAACAATTTAATATCGAACAGTACGGGATAAAAGATGATGAGCTGACCTCAAAGATACTCGAAAACACATTTAATCGTATTGAAAAAGAACTTGATACGATAGGAGAAAATACATTTCAAAAATCCAAATCTATATCAATACTATTGCAAAATACATTTCAAAACATTTTGAATTAATATTTATGGCACAAAAAAAAGAGAAATTACAAAGTATTGCTATTATACGTGCATTCTCTATTACATTAGTTGTAGCCTTTCATGCCTATGGCATGATGTATGCAAACCACTTCCCAAAACTAAAAGAAATATACCATTCCACTTATTTCACAATCAACCAATTTTATTTTATCAACATAGCAATGCCTATGTTTGTATTTGTATCTGGTTACTTATTTGCCTTTCTTATTGCCAAAAACAAATATCCAACTTTTGGATATCTGATTAAAAATAAAACTAAAAGAATTCTACTTCCATATTTTCTTTTTGGCATAATAATGATGGCGAGTACAAATAATTTTCATCCATTAGAATTATTAAACGGTGGATATTGGCATCTGTGGTTTTTGCCAATGATATTTTGGTGTTTCTTATTAACTTACTTACTCCATAAATGCTCTTTCTTCACAAAAGCCAAATGGAAATTAGTGATTCTTTTTGTTTGCTTTGGAATAGCATTATTAGATAAATTTCTACCTAGAATATTAGGATTGCACAATTTATCCCTTTGGTATTGCTGGTTTTATTTAGGATGGGTAATTTGCCATTACAAAGAATTGATAATTAACATCATCACTCGTTACAAAATAATATATTTATTATTTATCATCTATTTTTCAATAACTATAATACACCCAACAGAATATGGAAATATCCATTGGTATAGCGAATTGTCTCAAACTTCCATTATTATAGCCTTATGGTACATAACTGAACTCGTTGACTGGAATAAACACAAATTTATAACTCCTATTTTATCTTTTAGTAATTACAGTTATGGCATTTACATATTTCATAATTGGATACAACTTTATCTTATTTCAAAAACAGCTCAAAAGTTATTACCGTTAGAAAAATGGGCAGCAGAAAATATTTATTTATTTCCATTTTTCTTTTTTCTAACATCTCTATTTGTATCCTATATCTTAACAAGATTAATTTTAAAAACAAAAATCGGCAAATTCTTAATTGGATAAAGTAAAAACATAATATATATAACAATGAAAACGATCATGCTCGTTTTCGGCACTCGTCCGGAAGCTATAAAAATGGCTCCTTTGGTAAAAGAGTTCCAAAAACACAAAGACTTATTTAAAACAATTGTATGTGTAACCGGCCAGCACAGAGAGATGCTCGATCAAGTCTTACATCTATTCGACATCGTCCCCGACCATGACTTGAACATTATGAAACAAGGCCAAGACCTATATGACGTAACAGCCAAAGTACTTGTAGGCATGCGGGATGTATTGAAAAAGACACAACCGGACATTGTATTAGTACACGGCGATACCACGACCTCCACGGCAGCAGCCTTGGCAGCATTCTATCAACAGATACCGGTAGGACATGTGGAAGCAGGATTACGGACACACAATATTTACAGCCCATGGCCGGAAGAAATGAACCGGCAAATAACCGGAAGAATAGCAACCTGTCACTTTTCTCCTACACCGTTAAGCAAACAGAATCTGCTGAATGAAGGAATCGAGGAAAAACAAATTTTGGTGACAGGTAATACAGTTATCGATGCCCTTTATGCAGTGGTAAGAAAAATCAAGGATGACCCGGCATTAGAAACCACCTTGAATAATTCTTTAAAAAGCTCCGGGTACGATGTTGACCGTCTTAATAACGCCAGACGTTTGGTGCTGATCACCGGCCATCGCCGGGAAAACTTCGGAGAAGGATTTATCAATATGTGTACCGGAATCAAAACACTGACAGAGAAATATCCGGATGTGGACTTTGTATACCCCATGCATCTAAATCCGAATGTAAGAAAACCAATCCATGAGGTATTCGGAGAGAAACAACTGAAAAACATGTTTTTCATTGAACCATTGGAATATCTGCCATTCGTCTATCTCATGGAGAAAAGTACATTGGTACTGACCGATAGCGGCGGGATACAGGAAGAAGCTCCCGGATTGGGAAAACCGGTGTTGGTAATGCGTGATACCACCGAACGGCCGGAAGCCGTGGATGCGGGTACGGTAAAGTTAGTAGGTACCGACCGTAATAAAATCATCAGCGAGGTGAGCCGTTTGTTAGACGACAAGGTTTACTATGAAAAAATGAGTAAAACCACCAATCCTTACGGAGACGGAATGGCTTGTGAAAGAATTGTAAATCACTTATCATAAAATGAGAATCTTATTTATCGCTCCCGGATATTTGCCATACACATTTTCTGAGAATTTATGTAATGGCAAACTTGTATATGCATTACAAGCAAAAGGGTGGGAAGTGGATGTCATATCCCGGATAGACGAAGGACCTACTTATTGTTCGGAATGGCAAGAACCTTGGCTGCCGCTTAAGAAACATACGTATGAAATCAGCTATCCGGCAGGTAATAAGATAAACAGAATGGCAGATTTATGTTATTCGAGTTTATTAATGGGAGGATTTCCAATGAACGGCATACGTTGGGCCCGCAGAGCCTACCAAAAAGCCTTGGAACTGCACAAAAAAAATCCTTATGATGCAATCATAACACGTTCTCCAAGCGATATTCCCCATATCATCGGATACAAAATTAAGCAAAAGACAGGTATCCGATGGATAGCTAACTGGAACGATCCGGCAACGACTATCTGGCCGGAACCATACACGCACCATCTGTCACCCAGAGAGCATAATATAGCTCATAGATACACCATGACATGCTTAAAAAAAGCAGATATCAATACCTTTCCATCCCAAACGTTATTAGAGCATTTTGAAGCAAATTTCTCTTTTCTGAAAGACAAACAGACAGCAGTCATTCCGCATATCGGTCTGCCGGAATCGTTTTTATCAGTCCGCCCTTCTGAAAAAAGAGATAAAATGTATATGTGTCATTCCGGTAATTTGTCTTCCGAAAGGAATCCGGAATTGACCTTTAAAGCAATAAGAGAACTCATAGACGAAGGATATAGGTCGATACAATTGGACATTATGGGATATATAAATGGACATACAAAACTATTAATCGAAAAATACGATCTGAAAGATCATGTTTGCTTTGTAGGTAGCTACCCATATATGACAGCAATGCAGAAGATGCAGGAATATGATGTATTAGTGTTATTGGAAGCGGTTCTTAAAAAAGGAATATTCTTTGCCAGTAAATTTACAGATTATGCCCAGCTCAACCGACCGATATTAGCTATTTCACCGGTTAATGGTTTTGCAAATTCAACGTTGACCCTACAGGGAGGAGGAATAGCCGTCAACAATGAAAATCATAAAGACATCAAAAAAGGTATCTTAACTTTATATAAAGCCTGGCAAGAGAATACACTGAATGAAAAATACAGTACACGGCAATTGTATAGCCGGTTATCACCTGAATATGTAGTGAACATTTACAAAAACTTACTGAATGCCAGATGATAAAGGATATTATACGGAAACTCAGAGTAAATGCACTGCACGGTATCGCCAATATCAGAGCCGGCAGTATCGAACCCAAAGAATCTTTACTAATTATCGCTCCGCATCCGGACGATGAAGTGATAGGTTGTGCCGGATTGATACAACGTTCTCTCAACAAAGGAAACGACGTATACGTCATCATTCTTACCGGCGGAGAAGCATCACATAACGGATGCTGTGGAATTACTTCCCAAGAACTGATAACCGCAAGAAGAGGATTGGCTATAAATATAAACAGAAAATTGGGTATACCTACAAAAAATCTATTTTTCCTCGATTACCCCGATGGCAAAATAAGCTATAATCATCAAGAAACGGATAAGCTAAGCCGATTAATAAAAAATATCCGCCCCCATGCTATTTTCATTCCACACAAAGGAGAAGGGTGGAACGATCATATACGCGCCGGAAATATCATAAGAAGAATAACTAAAGAAATGACAGATATCCGGCTTTATGAATACTGCGTCTGGTTCTGGTATTATAATACCTGGAAAATAGATTGGAAAAACGCACTACTGCTTAACATGACAAAAGAAGAGCATTTAAGGAAAAAAGAAGCTATCGATAAATATATATATCCTCAGGCTCCCTGCGGGAAACCGTGGTCCGGCGGATTGCCCAACGTGTTTATTGAAGCCAATTATTGGAACAAAGAACTATATTTCAAACAGAAATAAATATGAAACAACCGTTGTATAGCGCTATTGTTCTCGGTGATTCAACAAATAACACATTAAGCATTGTCCGTAGTTTAGGTGAAGCAAAAATAGAACAGACTCTAATCCTGAAATGCGATGAGGATATCTGTTTGGTTGCAAAAAGTAGATATCTAAAAAACAGTCGTGTATATCGTATATCGACCATTGAAGATTGCATGCCAATATTGGAGCAATTAAAAGAAAATACAACTAAACAGCAGACTATAATTTGTAGTTTTGATGAAGCTGCGGTTTTTATTGATAAAAAAGAATCAATATTAGCACCATTTTTTCGTACTCCGGCGAGAGGAAAGCAAATTGGTATGCTATTTAACAAAGATGAACAATGTAAGTTAGCCGAAAAATGTGGATTAACCGTACCGAAATCAATCATTTTTCATCGGGAAGAAAAAATCAATAATTTAATTTTTGATTATCCTATTTTATTGAAACCGCTTAACAGTACGAAAGGAGAGAAAAGCGACATTCATATCTGTCAGAATGAAAAAGAGGTAGAAAATGCTTTAAACGCAGAAAGTTCTTGTTCTGATTTTATCCTACAAGAGTTTATTGACAAAGAGTACGAAATAGACTGTATTGGAGTTAGAACTGAAAAAGAAACCTTTTTGGCAGGAGGAATAAGAAAGATTCGGCATTATCCACAACTAATAGGTGCAGGAGCTTACGGCTTATTTAAACCTATCAGAGAATATAACATTAATATACAGGGAATAGAGGAATTTTTAATACAAGCAAATTATTACGGCCCTTTCAGTATCGAATTCCTTCATAAAGCCGATAAAGATTATTTCATGGAAGTAAATTTCCGGAACGAGGGTTTAGCATATGCGGCAACATCGGCTGGCGCAAACCTTCACGCTCTATATTTAAATCCAAATATGAAAATCAAAAGAAATAAAATTCATAAAGTGTATATGATGAACTATTCTTTAGATTTTCTCTACGTAAAAAACGGGAGTTTATCACTATGGATTTGGATACGTGATTTATTGCGAACGCGTTGTTTTATAAATATCAACTTCAAAGATTTACAGCCAACTATCCATTATTACAAAAACAAAATCACATCTAAATTTACAACAAATAAATGAAAGTACTAATCTGCATTCCTTGTCTCTTGACTGGAGGCACTGAAATACAAACTCTCAATTTAGTAAAATCCCTAATTCAAGGTAAGCATCAAGTAAGTACCGTATGCTATTTTGAATATTTACCCGAAATGGTATCCCGTTATCAAGAAGCAGGAAGCAAGGTAACATGCTTGAGCCCCGTAGGAAAACGAATTGGAGGAATGAAAGGAATTGCCTTTTTATACAAAGGGCTGAAACAGGTAGTACAAGCAGAAAAGCCTGAAGTCGCCCATGTACAGTATATGGCTCCGGGTGCTATTCCTATCGTATTGTTACGCATGATAGGAATAAAAAATATTATCGC
>NZ_HF991049.1:10681-13875 GCF_000432295.1 Bacteroides sp. CAG:189 | reverse complement strand
CGGACGACCGTCTGGTGGAGTTCAAATATTACAAGGCCAAAGAGGCGGAAAAGATGTTAGGACTGGATGCGCCCCTGCCCGAACATGTGGAACAGGTGCATCGCTATGCCGAAGACACACTGCGGCATTTCCCGAACTATAAGGTGCGGACGTATGTGGTTTACATCTGTGCCAACCGGGGATGGAAATGCTGGGAGGTATAAAAAAGAGATTTGACCGTAAAAGAAACAGCCATCCTTGACAATGTGAGAAATGGATATAAAAAAGCGGGAGAACCACCGTATATTCTCCCGCTTTAACCGCATACATTGATTGTATACCTTGATCGTATCGTATTATCAGCAACTTACATCCGAATCACTTCCAGATAATCCAAATTACAATCGTTAGCATCTTCCCTACCATGAGACATATTCGAGTCAAAACCCTTGCCCTCCGGATTGAGTCTTAAACTGACCGTATGACGTCCCGCCTTCATATTCTTCCACAAATAATTGGAACGCATCCACTTATTCCAGTCTCCCGTAGCTTCGAGAATAAATGTACCGGCATCAACATTGTCGATAAATACCGAACGAATCGTACAGTAGGTGCCATCGGGTCCATGACCGTTTGCACCGGAAAGCACGAGCGCATAATCACCATCAACAGGCACATCGACGGTAAAGGTCACATCGGCCGGTTTTGCATACAAATCGACTATAAATCCCCGGCCGGAATATCCGGAATGAGCCTGACTGAATGTCCCTTTCGACACGGCATCTTCCGCTTCGAACACTTTGCGCCAGTCTGTCTTTATCACCGGATTGGAACAATCGGACTTGAATCCCCGGCTATCCATCGAATATACAGAATAGAACCCGGCAGGCTCCCGGCTCAAATCGTAAGGAAACGTAATCTCCTTATCCTCTCTCTCCCGGCTACACAGAAAATAGCGCAACCCCGGCTCTACGGAACAATTAATCACCTGTCCCTCCTGAATGAGCACCGGCTCTACCGGCGACCAGTCCTTACGCGGTCCCGGCTGAACAAGATTCATTTTCTCTCCGGCAGGCACTGTTGTCATCACAATGTCAATCGTGTAATCTCCCTGAGCCGTTGCAGGAAACAGATAAGGCAAGCTCTGTTCCTCCCCGTTCACGAGAAGACGTTTCACGGTATTTCCCTTTCCGGTGACATTCAAGTTCAACACGGCATCCCGGTAACGGAAATTCTCCAATGAGATCTTCCCATCTACCAGATCCGGTATCACAGGAGTGAAAGTGATCCCCTCCTCGCTCATCGTCATCCCGAACAGTACACGATATACCATACTGATATAAGATGCCACAGACCATAACTGGCGGGAAGAGTTCAACGCCGTACCGCGATCGTAGCCCGTATCATAAGTCATATTTTCTTTGTGAGTCAGAAACAGTGCTCCGGCACGCATCAGCGATTTCATCATATGTTCCACCACTTGCACGTTTTTCGCATCACGGGCAGCATACATATAAGGAGTTTCCCAAACCGGCCATACGCTTTTGTTATGATAAGAAAAATCATCCGGAATGCTGGGATACAGCACGGCTGCCCCATAAGGATAAACCGGAAAATTTTCCACCATCTTCGCACTCTGTTCCGGGGTGGCTATACCCAACACGGCTGCCAGTCCATTCGACATCACCCCCACTCTTTGAGCAGGCCGGTATCCCAAATACTCCGGATAGAGATAACAGGTATAGCACCCCTGTTTCTCGTCCCAAAAACGCTTATTGATATTCTCTTTCAGCAAATCGGCATATTGATCCCACACGGCAATCTCTTCCGCCGGCTTCCCGGTGATCCGTCCGGCAGCCCCGAGAAACTGATAGAGGAACTTGTGCAGTGCATTGGTGCCACTGGAAAAAGAATCGGCAATAACGGAATTGATAAACCAATTGGGATAGGTATGGGTACGCCAGTCCATCGAGCAGGTTTCTCCCTTAAACAAACCGGCATTCGCATCAAACGCCACATGGATGTCTTTCTGTGCCGTATACTTCAACCCATCGTACACCGATTCCAGCCAACTCTTATCGCCCGTGTACAGATAATATTCCCAAGCCGCCATTGCCCAGACAACGCGGTCGGTAGAGATGGGCCAGGAACCGCCGCTACCGGTATCCTGCAAGGCTTCTTTCGGATTCTGCAAGGTTTGTTTTTCCAATGTCTTGCGCGAAACCTCCGGCAATATCCAGGCATAAGAGAAATAAATGCTGTACACCGCGTCACGCGTCCATGTATCGGGCCACAACGCACCTGCCATGAAGGTACTGTCCGTACGGATGTCGAGCAGCATCTCTTCCAATGCCATGTTGTAAAGGGCTGCCAGCAAGCGGTTGTTTTCGGTCGTGAAACGGGGAAATGCAGAAATATCCTTTTGCAGTTTCCAGCGATCCTTGCCGTGATAGTCCGATTCGATTTCGGTATCGGAAACGGCAACCGCCTCTCTTGTGCCGAGGAAAGAGGCATCGGTCACCTTGTCCGGAGTCAGCACGAAAGAGAGTTCCGTACCGGTTTCCCGCACGATGTTCCAATGCGAACGATAGTCCTTCACACGGTCGGAATCATCCATGACTATTCCGTCTGCCCGCCGCGCTAAATGGCGTTCCGTCTCCGCCGCCCCGTTTTCGAGCGTATACCAGCCGCAATTTTTCTGGGTGACAAAATCAAAACCGCCATACTTCCATTTCATGTTCTCTGTCTCTTGACCTCCCGGAGCAGCACAAACCGCCCCTTCGCCGTCGAGTTGCAGATAGTTTCCGCTTTTCTTGTTCTTGATCAGAAACTCCTCACCGGAAGTACCTTCAATGATCCAGAGGTATTCATCTCCGGAAGGCTCGGCAGCAAAACAGAAGCTCCCCTGCTTCTCTCCCAAATACTCGCCACTTTCACGATTCTGCAAACTCCACTCGGAATAGACCTTATCGCTCCGGCACGACACCAGAAACAACAGTGCAAACAAGCTACAATATAGGTATAACTTCATATGGAAGAATTATTTTATAATTAATTTCTTGGTAACGACCTGATCATCGGATTCGATGCGAACCACATAATGCCCGCTATTCCAGCCGGCCACCCGGATGTTGGCAGTACGTTCCGCAACCATCGACTCAACCGGCTGCCCCATCATGTTGTAAACAATAATACGGACATTGGCAGAGCCGGTT
>NZ_HF991049.1:0-10629 GCF_000432295.1 Bacteroides sp. CAG:189 | reverse complement strand
TTTCCCTACAACGGACGGATATACGGATACGGTCTCCTGACGGTTGTTTCCGGATAATCCCGTACCACCTTTGCTCAGTTTTACACCACGCACACAAGTCGGTTTGAGTCCGGAAGGCATATAGAACGTTTTATCGAAAGATCCCCTCCCGCTTTTGCTGTATCCGTTGTTCTCAGGTTTGGTAGCCGGATCACGCAGGTTGACACTCACTTCCTCATCGTTTACCGAACAAATGGCCATATCGTCGTAACCGTCGCCATTGAAATCCAGCAACAAAGGAATATCGTTTTTGGTACCGAACTGCATATTCGCAATATCCTGATTGGCAAAATCGGGAGTCTTATATTCCGTAGTGGAAGGGGTGAAAGAGCATAACCAATTTCCCCTATCGTATAAAACCACATCCGCCTGCCCGTCGTTATTCATATCCCCGGCCAGCAGATAATCATTGTCCGAAATACCGAAAGCAAGGTTCACATCCGGAGCCATTGCCATAAAATGCATCAGCCACCAAAGCCCGTATTCATTATCGCGCCGGATAGCGACATCTCCTACACCGTCACCGTTGAAATCTGCCGAGAGCGCCTTATCGCCTACCGCCATACCGTAAACCACATCCTGCGGGTCGATAAAATTATTATTCCCGTCGTTATAGTAAAATCTCCAATGGATGAGCTGGTCTGCCGCGCAGGAACGGTCTACTTCGCACAAGTCAAAATAACCGTCACCATTGGCATCATACACAAACACTTCGGCTATCGGCACGTCTTTGGTCTGTGTGGGAACTGTAAGGTCTATCTTTCCGTCCAAATCGAAATCGAACTGATAACCGGCCTCGTAAGACCAATATACAATGCCATCGGACTTCTGGGCATAAGTGAAAACCGCCATTGTACAGGCTAAAACTGCAAGTACTAAATTTTTCATAACTATTAAATTTTAATTATACAATAATTTGTTTAATTTCAGCATTGGATAATGCTGAGCAAAAATTAAAAAGCTCTAAATCATGTTTGTTTGATTTACCGGAGTACCACCGAAGCGTATAGCCGGTGATACCCCTCTTGTTCCACATCGCTGATCGTCAGCAGATAGGCCCCCTGCGACAACGGAGGAATGCTACAGGAGAGCACTCCGTTGCCAAAACGAAGCCTGTCTTCATAACAGATACGTCCTCCCATATCCGCCAACCGGATCTCGCACAGACGCTCCTGCCCCGTTCCTCCGGATATAATCATCCGGGAACCTCCGTCATCGAAACAGACGCTTATCTCCTCTTTTTTTTTTGAAGATTCGATTCCCGTATATTTGTCCGACATGAAAATCAGATTGTCATAATCGGCACTGTTCCTGTCTACCGGCCCCATAAAGACCGATACCACGATGGCATCCGCCCAATCTTCTCCCCACAGGCCGGTAATATCTTCCCGGAGATCCCGCTCATATTCCACCCATTCGTCTACCTTGGGCTTCACGGGAGTCAGCGTAAGATAAGCCAATCCCGGCTGGGAATACCCCACGCGATAGAACAGGTCTTTCGTTTCCCATACGGGAGAACTGTCGGACGGCTTTATCAGACGGAAACCGAACCAGCAAGCCGTGGTGTTATGGGAACGGACAGCTATCTTAAACCGGTTGAAACGATCGAGCGGTACACGGATCGCACCGTCCGAAGTGGTGGTAAACCGGATCATTCCCGGAGTAACCTGCAATGCTTTCTCTCCGGCAAATGCATCTGTCACTGTCTGGATCTGAGACACGTTACCGTTATAGTCGTTGGAGACGATAAGCGGTTCCTGATCGTCGAGAATGGTAATCGCAGCAGTCTCTTCGGAGCGCAAAGTCTCTCCGCCGGCATCGTAACGGAAGGGGAATAGATCGAATGCGACACTTTTCTCCGCAGGTGCTTCGGGCATTCCGACCGTGCTGTTGAGATGCAGCACCAAGGTGGCAAAAGTACCGAGTGAAGACAACGACACTTTTACCTTATCGCCTTCTCTGGTATAATCTACCTTCCGGCTGCCTTCCAAAGTAACGCAATAAAGATCTGCCGGCACTGCATCTTCCGGTAAGGTGAAAGAGAGACCGGTCGCCTTTGCCACAGGCGCCGTATTCACCACATCCCAACGCAAATCGACCGAGCTGCCGTAGTTCACCAGATCGACAATCAGAGCATCCGCCCGGCCAGTCCGTTTATCCCAACGTCTTTTCAGTTTGGCATAGATGCCGTCGGCATTATCCAGAGCCAAATCCGACTGATTGTAATCGGCAATGACGTAAGCGCGGTTGGAATAATACAGATAGGCTCCGTAGGCTTCCGTAAACTTATTCCAACGGGCGATCTGTTCGAGCACTTCCAACGGATAGTTCACAGCATGGAAAGGAACCGGATCGGTAAAGCTCGCTACTCCGTCCACCACTTGCGCAGCAGGATAACCGCCGGCCGAGAGACAGGTTGCAAATTGATAATCGATATTTTGTTTCGGCCAGCCGGTCGTCAGGTTCATCTCTGCAGGCGGATAGAAATTGGCGAAAACCGGCTTATCGGGGTAACGCGATTTTGCTTCATAAATGTCACGGTAAAGATCGGTGTATTTGGTTCCCGTGCCAAAAGGCCAGAGTTCCATAAACTGATGGTTGGCTACCGCTCCCGTCGTGTAATGCGGGATATTCCCGTTTGTAGACGGCAGTTGCAATGCCGTAGTAGTGACGTCCGCACGCTGTTCCTTCACTGCCAGATCCAGGCGTTTGACCAACGGAGCCATCTCCGACGAGAAATTACAGGCAGCCTCCGTTCCGTCACAGACATAGCTATCGGGCAGGCCGTACCAATCCCAACGGTATCCGTCCCAATTATACTCTTTCTGAGCCGTCACCGCCTGATGCACAAAATAGTCGTTGAAGTTTTTATACGTCTCTCCGCCGATGGTATACGGGGCATCCACCGATTCGTTGGTAGACATGAGGTAGAGATAAGAACCGCCATAAGTGATAAAGCTACGGTCGCCCGCATTGCGCATGGCCCAATCGGGACAGGTATGGGCAAAAGCCGGAGTTGCGGCATAGATGCCGGTATAGCAGACCGAACGTCCACCGATACTGCGGAATTTCTCTATCTTCTTCTTCATCATGGCCTTGCTCGTCCAAAGACGGTCGTCGCCGACGTATGTATTCCAGGTTTCCGTCTGAGGGGCTACCTCCTCATGGGCTCTCATCCAGGGATGATATTCCAGCGTATTGATTCCTGCGGCTTCCAGATTGCGCGCCCACTTATCCACATCCAGCGAATTGTCGAAGATACAAGTCCATCCGTGCCGGAGATTCACCTCTTTCCCCGTCTCTTCAAGGGTAGCCAAAGGCAGGACGGCAGGGCGGGACTGATCCGCATCCGCAGACATAACGGCAAGTACCCCCGTCAACGGCACTGTCACGGTGCAGTCCACCGTCCCGTAACCATTGGAATCAGCATAGTGTTCGTATTGCGGCTTGTCTGCCGACCAATAATTGATGAGTATCTGTCCGGTCGAAGCACGGTAGAGTGCCATATCGGTATAGCCGTCTCCATTGAAATCTCCGGTAAAGGGAACATCTTCCGCCGTCCCGAACACCACCCCGTTGATGGCAAGGGGCATATCGAACTCGGGATATCCGGTAAGAGATGAAAACGCTACATACCAAGTCGACGTAGAGGGACGGTAAACGGCAAGGTCATCTATTCCGTCACCGTTAAAATCACCGGACAAAGGGATGTCTCCGGGCAGTCCGAACTGACCTCTGGCATCGATGTTCCCCTCACAAGGGGAAAAATCGATGTACCAGGTTGCCAGTCCTCCGGCTCCTGAACGCATCACGGCGATATCGGTCTTTCCGTCACCGTTAAAGTCGCCCGTCACATACTTGTCCGTAGCACTGATGCCAAAGCCGACCGGAGTGCTTGTTATCCAATCCTTTTTACCATTATTTATTTTCCATACCCATTTTATCATTTCGCCGGTAGTCTCCACCTCGCAGATATCCACCCGTCCGTCTCCGTCATAATCGCCCACGCAAGCTCCTCCTGTGAAAACGGCATCCAACGTTTGAGAAATAACAGACTGGTTACCGATGTCGAAATTCCATCCCGCCTGCGTTCTGTAAATCAAATCGTCGTGAGCACCGGCCCCTACAGCCAGGGAGAAAGAGACAACGGACAAGAGAATTTTCTTTTTCATATTCCTTTTCATCTTCTTTTTCATATCGGGTTAATAGCCGGGGTTATTAGGTCTCAAATTTGGGTTTGCATCGATATCGTCCATAGGAACAGGCAATAACAGATGCTTGGGAGTTGTGAAATTCGTTTTACCTATACTGTGGAAGAATTTCTTGGCGTACTCCCCATTCTCATCGTAACGGATCAAGTCGAACCAACGGTGTCCGCCCTCGAAAGCCAACTCCATACGGCGTTCATGACGGATAATCTCCCGTAATTCCGTCTGGTCTTCAGTCGTTACCTCAGGCAATCCGGCCCTGACACGAACGCGATTCAACGGCCCGCCCTCCTCATAGGATGCGGCAGGAGCACAAGCCTCCGACGTACGCCCCTTTTCATTCAAAGCCTCGGCATACATCAGCAATACATCCGCATAACGCAATATGGGGAAATTCAACGGGCTATCCATAGCGCGATCCTGTCCTATATCCTCACAGAGGAATTTCTTTACGTTGTGTCCGGTCTGAGAAACCGACGGATCATAAGCCCAGCCTTTGTACTGGTCGCCCTGACACCACACGGAAACGGATTTCCGCAAATCTCCCGCTTCATAAGAATTCACAAATTCCGGATATACGGCAAACCAGCCGAAGTTACCCCATCTGCCACCAATCGCTATCGGGGCCAAAGGAGCCATATAGTCATTGTGCCACCCGCCCTGTCCGAGGATGTCAAACTCGGAATATGTGGTCACATCTTTCTCATACTGTACTTCGAACAGGCTCTCGGGGCCATTCTCACGCAGGTAGTCGAAATTCCAATCGTATTTTCTGTTCAAGGTATATATATTCAGCGCATCCAGTTCCTCAATAGTAGAAATGACATCATCGTATTTCTTCAAGGTGAGATATACCTTGGCCAGCAGTCCTAAGGAAGCGCCTTTGGTGGCACGGCCTATATCGGAAGAAAGTTCGTATTGCGCCGGCAGCATGGAAGCAGCATCTTTCAAATCCTGTATTATCAGTTCGTAAACCTCTTCTTTTGGAGACCGGGATACCTGCAGATCGTCGCCTGCTGTCTGCTGGGTCTTGATCAGAGGAACATCACCAAACAAACGTACCAGATTAAAGTAATACAAGGCACGCAGGAAATGGGCTTCCCCCTTATACTGGACAATCTTTTCCGGACTTACCCGGGCCGCATCATCGATGTTGTTCAAAATCCAGTTTGTCCGGCTGATTCCGGCCCAGGGTCCCCGCCATAATTCCTTTGCACCGGAATTATCACTGGTAGTTATAAAATTGGCAAGCTGTGTTGTTTCCAGCCCGTTGCCGCCCGCTTCATTGCCCACACTCCCCTCGCCGGCCACAATATCGAGTGTCCACATACGGAGATTGTACATATACGAACTCTGCAAGCGCTGATACATGGAGTTCACTCCACTCTCGATCTCTTCGGCCGTACCTTTTTCAAAGAAATTATCGGTAATAATCTGGTCATTAGGCAATATCTCCAACTTATTCATACAACTCTGGTTACAGAGCGACAGTCCTAAAAAGGCGAATATATAAATATACTTTTTCATGGCTTTATGTTATTAGAATTTAACGGATACACCAAACATATAGGTACGCGCGGACGGATAGACACCGTAATCCAATCCGCTCAATCCGGCTTCGGGATCCAGCCCCGAATAGTTGGTTATGGTACAGAGATTATCTAAACTGACGTAAAGGCGCAACGCTTTCATCTTTGCCTTGCGAATCCACTTTTCCGGCAGTGTATATCCGAATGTCAGATTCTTGAGCTTCGCATAGGCACCGTCTTCCAGCCAACGGGTAGAGGCACGCGAATTGTTGTTCGGATCGGCATAAATGGCACGGGGCATCGAGTAGCTGCTCCCCTCGCCTGTCCATCTTTCCAGAGTAGTTGCCAACTGGTTATACGTACTGTTCATACTCTCATGACTGGCCCGCACGCCATTCCACACCTGGTTTCCTAAAGCGCCTTGAAAGAAAATGCTCAAATCAAAATTCTTATAGCTGAATGTGTTGTTGAAACCGAAAATACAATCGGGAGAAGGATTACCGATAACGGTACGGTCCAGATCGTTTATTTCACCGTTCCCGTCTACATCGACAAACCACATATCACCGGGAGAGGTGTTTTTATAAGGATTGTGAGAGGCTTTATCCGGAGCACGGTTTTCCATGACAGGGCCGGTGAACACTTCATCGAGTGTCTGATAGATTCCGCCCAACTCGTATCCGTAGAAAGAATTGATGGGCTGGCCTTCACGGATCAGGCTCACACCATTCAGTATCTCCGGGCCACCGATCGAAACCACTTCATTGTGATTGAAACTCATATTCAGACTGGTTTCCCACTTAAATTCTCCTACAAAGTTCTTAGTGTTGACGGTGAATTCGAAACCACGGTTCAGTACTTTACCGATGTTTACCGGTGGCCAGTCCGCCTGTTCCAAAGAAGTGCCGCTTGTCTGCGGAACCGGTTTCTTGGTAAGCATGTCCCGGGTATTCTTCACATAGAAATCAAGATTGGCGACAATACGGTTTTGCAGAAAACCAATGTCGAGACCTACATTATATTGTTCCACCGATTCCCACTTCACTGATGGATTGGACAAGAGGTAAGGATAAATCAGATTCACTAAATTGGACTCGAAACCCCGTTGCGAACCGAAATTATAAACACCGTTCACACTCAGTTTATCGGCAAAGGCGTATGCACCGATATTCTGATTACCTGTTTGTCCGTAACCGGCTCTGAGTTTCAGTAAAGAGACGGGCTTGACGGACTGCATAAATGCTTCATTGCCGATATTCCAGGCAGCAGCGAAAGAGGGGAAGTAACCGAAGCGGTTATCCTTACCGAACTTCGACGAACCGTCTGCACGGAAAGTAGCTGTCAGCAGGTAACGGTCATCATATGAATAATGCAGACGGGCCATGTACGACATCAATGCCCAACGGTATGAATTGCCTCCTACATCGGTAGCCTTGGTCGCATTGTCCAGTTCGGTAGTCAGTTCGCTGGCACGTCCGGAACCGGCAGCCGATACGGACTCTTTCTTGTATTCCTGATAAGAAGTACCTATCATGGCATTGATGCGGTGCTTTCCGAAAGCCTTGTCATAATTCAATGTATTGTCCCACAGATACAACTGCTCATAAGCGGAAGTGACCGTCTGCATGGTATTTTTCGATTCATTCATCCCCCATTTGTATTTGGGAATGTACGAATTGTTATAATCGTATCCCAACTCGGCTCCCCCTGTCGTCTTGAATTTCAGTCCCTTTATGATTTCCCACTCTAAAGAGATGTTAGACAGCATACGGAATCCCTTCATCCGGTAGTTTTGTTCATTGATGATGGCTACCGGGTTCAATGCGTTTCCATTCCACTCCGCATTGCCCGTAGGCCCGGCATATTCTCCGTTGTCATCATAGATAGGAATGGAAGGCAATATGCGCATTGCATTCTGGATAACCGTACTTACGGGCTGGGTACGGCGATTCTCCGCACTCAGGTTTACATTCGCCCTTACGGTGATGTTCGATGCCAGTTTGGAGGAGATGTTCGATTGCAGGCTCAGACGGTTGTAAGACGAATTCTTCATGATGCCGTCCTGAGTATAATATCCCAAAGAGGTGGCATGACTTATCTTCTGATTGCCACCCAGCATGGATAGATTGACTTTCTGCATCGGCGCAGTGCGGAAGATGGCATCCATCCAGTCGGTACCTGCTCCCAACGACTCCGGATCGGCAAAAGCCGGATTCAAAGAGTATTCCGGGCCGGCATTGGTACGCATCTCATTGTGTAAAGCCGCGTATTGCGACGCATCCAGCATCTTGTATGTTTTGGCCGAATGCTGTATGCCGTAGCTGTAATCAAAATTGATTTCCGTATGTCCCTCCTGTGCCTGTTTGGTGGTAACCATCACTACTCCGTTGGCTCCCCGCGAACCGTAAATAGCCGTAGCCGAAGCATCTTTCAAGACATCGATGGATTCTACATCGTTCGGATTCAAGTACCACATGCCGCCGCTTACAGGCACCCCATCGATCACATACAAAGGAGACGCGTCGTTGATGGTACCCACACCACGTATCAGAATGGATACATCACCGCCCGGCGTACCGGAATTCTGCACGACCTGTACCCCCGACATCTTTCCGGCAATGGCCTGCATCACATTGGAAGTGGCATTCTTGGTGATCTCTCCCGAACGGACGGAAGAGACAGCACCCGTAACGTCTTTCTTACGCATCGTGCCATAACCCACTACCACCACTTCATCCAGTGCCGCCACATCTTCCTGCAATACCACTTCGACAAAAGCCCTTCCGGATACGTTTACTTCCGTAGTGACATAGCCTATATAAGAAATAACTAAAACAGGCTGCCTTCCGGTGACATTCAGTGTAAAGTTTCCGTTCAAATCTGTTATGGTAGCATTATTGGTACCTTTCTGAGAGATATTGGCAGCAATGACAGGCAGGCCGTCCGGGCCCTTTATAATACCTTTTACGGTCTGTTGCTGCTGTGTCACGTTCGAAATACCGGTTTCACTGCCCGCATCGGAATGTGCGGTAACACCGGCGAAAAGGGTGATCGGAGAGATAAGAAACATCGCAGTCCCTATAAGCAAAGTGTGCTTCATGCGACTCTTACATTGATACTCTGTTTTCATATTCATTGTGTTTTCATTTATTATAATCTATAATTATATCCCGGTAAAAAAAAGAAGGTCGGCCAGCATCAAATGACGAATGTAAAAGTACGGAGAAGTGTTATACCTTCTTTCCACCATTTTAGCTGATAATTATGATATTTTACCATAATAGTCTTATTATCGCCCGAATATTGATATGATTCCAATATTCCGGGCATTTTTTCCCTATTTCAAGAAACGTGGTTTGCCCCCCTTGCGCCAATATTCCTCAATCTTTTCCAAAGAGACTCCTTTGGTTTCAGGCACATAGAAGTATCCCCATATCAAGGCTGCCAGAGCTACCACGGCATAAAACCAGAAAGCACCGGCCGGATTCCCCAAGTTCTCACCTTCTGCATAAATCTCCGTACCGCTTATCGTGAAAGCATGTACGATCTTGAAGAAAGTAAACGAAACGATGCTATTGAAAAACCACACGGACAAGGAACCGATGGATGAGCCCAATCCCCTGAGTTTCTGGGGAAATACTTCGGAGATGATAAGCCACCCCAACGGGCCGATGCTGATAGCGAAAAAGGCAACATAGAAAAAGACCAACAGGACGGACAACCATTTGCCGGCATCGCCCAACGAAGCGGAGAAAGCAAAGCAAATGCCCAACAGAATCAGCGAAACCGTGATCCCGGTCAGACCGGTGAAATAGAGTTTGCGCCTTCCAAGCCTGTCTACAAAATACACCGATACGATCGTGAACAGCAGGTTGACCGCCCCTACGCCCACCGAGGCCCATATAGCGGAAACCGTACCGTCGAACCCGGCCATGAGGAATATCTTGGGACTGTAATAGATCACGGTGTTGATGCCTACAAACTGTTGGAAAAACATAATTCCGATGCAGATGATCACGGCATTGCGCAGCCAGGGCTTGAACAGTTCGCGATAACCGGACTTCTCCTCACGACTCTTAGCCACTTCTTTCCGGATCGCTTCAAAAGCATCGTTTCTGGATTCCGGACTCTCTATACGCGAAAGTACGGCCAGTCCTTCCTGCTCTCTCCCGCGACCGATTAACCAACGCGGCGTCTCGGGCATACACAGCATACCCACAAATAATACGATAGCGGGAATCACGCCTACATAAAACATCGGCCGCCAGCAGTCTATCCGGCTTTCATCGGCAAAAAAGAGATCGGAAAGATAAGATACCAAAACACCGATAGTAACCATCAACTGGAACATCGACACCAAAGCTCCGCGTTTTTTTGCCGGAGAAATTTCCGCAATATAAAGCGGTACAGCAAAAGAAGAGACACCGATAGCCACTCCTAAAAACAAACGGGAAGCAATGAGGTGATACACATCGGGCGCAAATCCGGACCACAACGCACCGATGGCAAAAACCACGGCCGATGCCAAAATCACCTTTCTACGGCCGAGCGTATCCGTCACTTTCCCGCAAAAGAGCGCTCCCAAGATAGCACCGCACAACCCGGAAGCCGTAATAATTTCAATCATACCGTTATCGATTCCGAAGTCTTTCTGAAAGAAAGGGATAGCCCCCGATATAACTCCGGTATCAAACCCGAACAACAGCCCGCCCGTAGCGGCAACGACTGCAATCACATAAATAAGCTTGCTATTATACTCTGTTTTCATGGTATTTATTTTTAAATTTAAGTTGCTAAGTGATCAAGTAGTGAGTAGTTTAGTAGTCAAGTAGTAAGTAGTTAAGTAGTAAGTA
>NZ_HF991048.1:36384-97478 GCF_000432295.1 Bacteroides sp. CAG:189 | reverse complement strand
ACTCCCTCTCCCACGGAGAGGGGTGGGGAGAGGCCACATCTTATTTTCATATTATTCTTCATATTATTTTTGCTTTCTATAAAAAAGGCTTAACTTTGTTGGCACTAATTTCGTGCCGATATGGAAACTCAGAACGTAAAAGATACGGTAAGACAGATATTTACGGAATATCTTAATGCGAACGGGCATCGCAAGACCCCCGAACGTTATGCCATACTCGACACCATCTATTCTATAGACGGACATTTTGACATAGATATGCTCTATTCGCAGATGATGAATCATGAAAATTTCCGGGTCAGTCGTGCGACACTTTACAATACCATCATTCTGCTTATCAACGCCCGTCTGGTTATCAAGCATCAGTTCGGCACTTCTTCCCAATACGAGAAATCATACAATCGTGAAACGCATCATCATCAAATTTGTACCCAATGCGGTAAAGTGACCGAGTTTCAGAATGAAGCGTTGCAGAATGCGATTGAGAATACAAAATTGAGCAGGTTTCAGCTTTCACATTATTCGTTGTATATCTATGGGATATGCAGTAAATGCGATCGTGCCAATAAACGGAAAAAAGTAAGTAACAACAATAAAAAAGAGAAATGAAAGTAGATGTACTATTAGGATTACAATGGGGCGACGAAGGAAAAGGTAAAGTAGTCGACGTACTAACTCCGAGATACGATGTGGTTGCACGTTTTCAGGGCGGCCCGAATGCCGGTCATACACTTGAGTTCGAAGGACAGAAATATGTGCTCCGTTCCATTCCTTCCGGTATCTTTCAGGGAGATAAAGTGAACATTATCGGTAATGGAGTCGTGCTTGATCCGGCTTTATTCAAAGCGGAAGCCGAAGCTTTGGAAGCATCGGGGCATAACTTGAAAAACCGGCTGCATATTTCTAAAAAAGCACATCTTATCCTGCCGACACACCGTATTCTGGATGCTGCTTACGAAGCCGCCAAAGGGGATGCGAAAGTGGGTACTACCGGAAAGGGAATCGGTCCTACTTATACAGATAAGGTAAGCCGTAACGGAATCCGTGTAGGTGATATTCTCGATAATTTCGATCAAAAATATGCTGCCGCCAAAGCTCGTCATGAACAGATTCTGAAGGGTTTGAACTATGAGTATGATCTTACGGAAATGGAAAAGACTTGGATGGAAGGCATCGAATACCTCAAGCAATTCAATCTGGTAGACAGCGAACATGAAGTGAACAACTTGTTGAAGTCCGGCAAGAGTGTGCTTTGCGAAGGTGCACAGGGAACGATGCTGGATATCGATTTCGGTTCTTATCCGTTTGTTACCTCTTCGAACACGGTTTGTGCCGGTGCCTGTACCGGGCTTGGTGTGGCTCCCAATCGTATAGGTGAAGTGTATGGTATCTTCAAGGCGTATTGTACTCGGGTAGGTGCAGGTCCGTTCCCTACGGAACTGTTTGATGAGACTGGTGATAAGATATGTACATTGGGACATGAATTCGGTTCGGTTACCGGTCGTAAACGTCGTTGTGGTTGGATCGACCTTGTTGCATTGAAGTATTCCGTTATGATCAACGGTGTCACTAAGCTGATTATGATGAAGAGTGATGTGCTCGATACATTCGAGACAATCAGAGCTTGTGTAGCTTATAAAGTGAACGGAGAAGAAATTGACTACTTCCCCTATGAAATTAATGATAGTGTAGAGCCGGTATATGCCGAACTTCCGGGTTGGCAGACCGATATGACGAAAATGCAGAACGAAGATGAGTTCCCGGAGGAATTCAATGCGTATCTGTCTTTCCTTGAAGAACAATTAGGTGTAGAAATCAAAATTGTTTCTGTAGGGCCGGATAGAGAGCAGACAATTGAAAGATATACGGAAGAATAAACGGAATTTTAGATAATTCTTCATAAATAGGAAGGGAAACTCTTGTGATATACAAAGTTTCCCTTTATTTTTGGCAAACTATTTGTACAGATACTTGTAGTAATCATTAAAAAAAGAAAGTATATGATATCGTATTGGGTATTATTTATCGGCATTGCCGTAGTGAGTTGGTTGGTACAAATGAACTTGCAGAACAAGTTTAAGAAGTATTCGAAGATACCGACCGGAAATGGAATGACAGGACGCGACGTGGCTATTAAGATGTTACATGATAATGGAATTTATGATGTTCAGGTGACTCATACTCCCGGACAACTGACTGACCACTATAATCCTGCCAATAAGACAGTGAACCTGAGTGAAGGTGTATATGAAAGTAACAGTATCATGGCTGCTGCTGTGGCAGCTCATGAATGTGGACATGCTGTTCAGCACGCTCGTGCCTATGCTCCGCTAACCATGCGCAGCAAGTTGGTGCCTGTAGTGACTTTTGCATCCCAATGGATGACATGGCTGTTGCTTGCAGGTATTTTATTGATAAATACGTTCCCTCAACTTTTACTCGCAGGTATTATTTTGTTTGCCATGACAACGTTGTTTAGCTTTATCACCCTTCCGGTGGAAATCAATGCAAGTAAGCGTGCCCTGGTATGGTTGAGTTCATCCGGAATTACTAATTCCTATAATCATTCTCAGGCAGAAGATGCGCTTCGTTCGGCTGCTTACACTTATGTAGTTGCTGCATTGGGTTCTCTGGCTACATTGATCTATTATGTCATGATTTTCATGGGTAGAAGAGATTAAGCGGAATTTAGACAGGATCTAAGTTTGGAAATATGAATTCCCTCTTTCGGATAAGTTCCGGGAGAGGGAATTACTGTTTGTAGGCTTCCGACAAAAGTAAACCTTTTCATTGAATAATCAATTATTTCCTATAACTTTGCAATCCAAATACATAAAACTGTAAGAATTATGGCAGCAAAACCAAGCATACCTAAAGGAACGCGTGACTTTTCGCCTGTAGAGATGGCGAAACGCAATTATATTTTCAATACGATTCGTGAAGTTTATCATCTGTATGGGTTTCAGCAGATAGAAACCCCGTCTATGGAGATGCTTTCCACATTGATGGGAAAGTATGGTGAGGAAGGGGATAAACTCTTGTTTAAGATACAAAATTCCGGAGATTATTTTTCGGGAATAACGGATGAAGAGTTATTGGGCCGCAATGCTGTGAAGTTGGCCAGTAAGTTTTGTGAGAAGGGATTGCGGTATGATCTTACAGTGCCGTTTGCCCGTTATGTGGTGATGCACCGTGATGAAATTACTTTCCCGTTCAAACGTTATCAGATTCAGCCGGTATGGCGTGCAGACCGTCCGCAAAAGGGGCGTTATCGCGAGTTTTACCAATGTGATGCCGATGTGGTAGGTAGCGATTCGTTATTGAATGAGGTAGAATTGATGCAAATTGTGGATACAGTGTTCACTCGTTTCGGTATTCGCGTTTGTATTAAGATTAATAACCGTAAGATTTTGACAGGTATTGCCGAGATCATCGGTGAGGCTGATAAAATAGTAGATATAACGGTGGCTATCGATAAGCTGGATAAGATAGGTCTTGATAATGTGAATGCCGAGCTGAAAGAGAAGGGAATCAGTGATGAGGCGATTGCCAAATTACAACCGATTATTCTGTTGAGTGGAACCAATGCCGAAAAGTTGGCTACATTGAAGAATGTGCTGGCGGGCAGCGAGACCGGTATTAAGGGAGTGGAAGAGAGTGAATTCATATTGAATACACTTGCGGTTATGGGACTGAAGAATGAAATAGAACTCGACTTGACACTGGCGCGTGGTTTGAATTATTATACAGGTGCTATCTTTGAAGTGAAAGCGTTGGATGTGCAGATCGGTAGTATTACCGGTGGTGGCCGTTACGATAATCTGACCGGAGTATTCGGTATGGCAGGCGTTTCGGGAGTAGGTATTTCTTTTGGCGCCGACCGCATTTTTGATGTGTTGAATCAATTGGAACTTTATCCGAAGGAAGCGGTGAACGGCACGCAACTGTTGTTTGTAAACTTCGGTGAGAAGGAAGCGGCTTTCTCTATGGAGATATTGGCCAAAGCACGTTTGGCCGGTATACGTGCAGAGATTTTCCCGGATGCGGCAAAAATGAAGAAGCAGATGAGCTATGCCAATGCCAAGAATATTCCGTTTGTAGCTATTGTGGGCGAAAATGAGATGAATGAGGGCAAGGCGATGCTGAAAAATATGGAGACCGGTGAGCAGTCGTTGGTTTCAGGGGAAGAGTTGATCAAGGCTCTTTTGAAATAGTTTTTCTCCCCCGTTCTCCTCGGTGTCGGAGATATCTTTCTTCGGTGCCGGACCACTGTCTCCTCAGTGGTGAAGAAGATCCTCCCCGATGCCGGCAAGGTTGAACTGCAGTTCAATTCAGAAGCACCGGGGAGGATTTTTTATTCCTTTTACCATTCTATTTTATCGAGTATTCCGTTGAGACAGGCGATGGCCACTCCGTAATTGGTCATTGGAATTTTTTGCAGCCTGGCTTGTGCTATCCGGCTGAGGACATACTTCCGGTTGAACATGCAGGCACCACACTGGATTATTAGATCATACTTCTTGAGATCTTTTGGAAAATCATTGCCGGATACGATGTCTATTTGTAATCCTTCTCCTGCTTTTTTGCGTAAAAGGCGGGGAAGTTTTACACGGCCGATATCTTCTGACAATGGTGCATGAGTACATGCTTCGGCAATCAGCACATGAGATTTTTCAGTCAGTTTATCAATGGCCGACGCACTGGCGGTGTAGTATTCGATGTCCCCTTTATAAGCGGCGAATAGCACGGAAAAAGAGGTCAGCATGCTTTCTGCCGGTTTCTGTTCGTAGACAGTTTTGAATACCTGCGAATCGGTGATAATCAGTTTAGGAGGGCGTGATAGTGCTTGTAGGGTGGCTTTCAGCCGGTCAGTAGTGCAACTCATCACCGGGCATTTCCGGTCAAGCAATTCTCGGAGTGTCTGTACTTGCGGAAGGATGAGGCGCCCTTTGGGTGCTTGTATGTCTTGCGGCATGACGAGTAGAACGAGATCCCCTTCCGAAACCAGATTCCCCGTGATACTTTGTGCATCGAAATCTTCCGGCAGATGCCGTATGATGGCTTGCGAAATTTCTGCTATGCCTTGATGTGTCTTTGCGCTTACGATGAGGGGATACTGTCCGCTTTTATCTTTGATGCTTTGTGCTTCCTGTTCCGTATCATGCAGTATGTCCGCTTTGTTTAGTAGCAAAATTACCGGAATATTCTTTTCTTTGAGTATCTTGATCCAGTGAAGTTCTTCTTTCATATCCGGGTGGCAGAGCAACAGGGCAATGTCTGTTTTTTCAATAGCCTGCAAAGTACGGGTTATACGCATCTTCCCCAGTTCGCCTTCATCGTCATATCCGGGCGTGTCGATGAAAAGGCAGGGGCCGATGCCGTGAATCTCCATTGCTTTAAGCACCGGATCGGTCGTTGTGCCTGGAGTGTCGGATACAAGGGCGCTATTCTGTCCTGTCAGTGCATTGATCAAGGAGGACTTGCCACTGTTTCGCCGCCCGAAAAGAGCGATATGCAGTCGGTTGGAATTAGGAGTTTTCTGAAAGCTCATACTGATTGAATTATAAAATGATGATTGTCGGTCCGATGTATCTTTCCGTTCGGGAAATATTTCTTGCAAGGACAATACAGGGTAGCACCGGGTGCTACACTAAAACCGAAAGTCTCTTTTCCCATTAGCTATTTCGCTCAGGTTCCGGATGGCTATTTCTTTGATTTTCGGATTAGGTATTCCGGCAGCTTCGGCAGCTATCAACGATTCGCCTTTGATACGGGTGGCGGGAGAGGCATAATCCTCCAGATACTCTTTTAAAGTCATCAAGGCATTCGGTCCGCAGCAGTTGGCTATCTGGCCTGATTTAACCAGTGACATAAACCGGTCGCCTGTTCTTCCGGCCCGATAGCAGGCAGTGCAGAAACTGGGGATGTATCCTAAGTCGAGCAGCCAGCTCACGATTTCGTCCAGTGTACGGGTATCATTCAAATCAAACTGCGCTGAATTTTCGGATAAAGGTTCCGGCACCGCATAACCGCCTACGCTGGTGCGCGAGCCGCCACTGATTTGTGAAATACCTATGTCAAGAACCTGTTGCCGAGACTCTTGTGATTCACGGGTAGAAATAATCATTCCTGTATAAGGTACGGCAATGCGGATCACTGCTACGATGCGGCGGAATATATCATCGGACACGGCATTGGGGAAGTCGGCAGTATCGATGTCATCAGCCGGGCAAATGCGTGGAACACTGATCGTATGCGGTCCTACTCCGAATACGGCTTCAAGATGTTCGGCATGCATTAGCAGTCCGGTAAAGTCATATTTAAAAGTATTCAGTCCGAACAAGACCCCGATGCCCACATCGTCTATTCCTCCTTGCATGGCACGGTCCATAGCTTCCGTATGCCAGGCATAGTTGCTTTTGGGTCCGGTGGGGTGGAGCTTTTCGTAGTTCTCTTTATGGTAAGTCTCTTGAAAGAGGATATAGGTTCCGATACCTGCATCTTTCAGTTTTCTGTAGTTCTCCACCGTAGTGGCGGCTATGTTGACGTTCACCCGGCGGATTGCTCCGTTTTTGTGTTTGATGCTGTATATCGTTTCGATGGATTCGAGAATATACTCCAACGGGTTGAGTATCGGGTGTTCACCGGCTTCCAATGCCAAACGCTTATGGCCCATATCCTGTAGGGCGATTACTTCACGACGAATTTCTTCTTGTGTCAGTTTTTTACGGGCAATCGTTTTGTTCTTCAGATGATACGGGCAATAGGTACAGCCGTTTACGCAATAGTTGGAGAGATAGAGTGGCGCAAACATCACGATGCGGTTACCGTAGAGTTTCTGTTTAATCTCTTTGGCTAAGTGAAAGATACGTTCTGTCAGATCCGGCTGGTCACATTCCAGCAGGAGAGCGGCTTCCCGGTGGGTGAGTCCTTTGCACAGGGCGGCTTTGTCTATGAGTCGCTCTATCAGCGTCCGGTTATTTTTGTTTTCGCGGGCATACTCCAGTGTGTCCAATATCTCCTGATGATTGATGAATTCATCAGCTCGGGAGGAATGGGGGAGGTAAGGTATGGTTTCCATTATTTTTTAATTATTTAAACGGGTTATCACCGTTTGGGGCATCTCCTCGTGTGGGAAGTACTTTGTAACCGATAGCCTGTAACTGCTTGTTCAGCATGGCAAGACCTTCGGCAGCTTCGGCACCGAGAGAAGCTTTGTTATTATATAATGCATATTTTATTCGTTCTTCGCAAGGCGAGAGGTTAGGCATCACTACATTGGCACCTGCCAGTATACCTCGTTCGCGCCCGTCGGGTGCAAGGGTGGCCAAGGCCGTAGTAGCCGGAATGAGTGCATCGGGCAGCATCAGCCGGAAGATGGAGAGTAACCGTAAAGTCTGCTCTATGCTTCCCGGCGCGGATGTGCCGAAAGGTGTATCCTGATGAGGGATAAAAGGACCTATGCCGATCATCTGCGGGCGGAAACATTCGATGAACCTGATGTCTTCGATGAGATGATCGGTCGTCTGCCCGGGGCTGCCTACCATTATTCCTGTCCCTGTCTGGTAGCCTATCTCTTTTAACCAATGCAAACATTGTATCCGGTTTTGTTGTGACATTTCTGCCGGGTGCAACAGCTTGTAATGTTCTGCGTTAAATGTCTCGTGACGCAGGAGATAACGATTGGCTCCTGCACGGAAAAAACGCTCGTATTCTTCCCGGGTCTTTTCTCCCAAAGACAGGGTAATGGCACAATCGGGGAAGCGGTTTCTTATGGCGGCTACGGTCTCTTCTACCCATTCGGACGATTGTGCCGCATCTTCTCCTCCCTGCATTACAAAGGTACGGAATCCCAACTCGTATCCTTGCGTGCAACAGTCGAGGATCGTTTCACGGCTGAGGCGATATCGTTCTACTTGTGGATTTCCTTTTCGTATTCCACAGTAATGGCAATTGTTCCGGCAGCAATTGCTGATTTCAATCAGTCCACGGATATAGATATTATTACCAAAACGTGCCTGTGTCACTTTCTGTGCCTGTCGGTGCAGATATGTGGTGACATCGACATGGGTGCAGGTCAGTAGTGCCTTGTATTCCTCGGGCGGGAGGGTATGTTCTTGTTTGAGACGGTCAACCCATATTTTCATAAGATTCTTTGCGTTTAAGCAAGCTCTGTACCAATTGCCGGCGACCGGAAACAATATCGTTGTGCGTACTCGGTCCGGTGATACAACCGCCTTCACAAGCCATTACCTCGATGAATTGTCCGGCGGCTTTGCCCGTTTTGGCGCATGCCCGGAGCAAGGCGATATTCTTTTTGTTTATATCGGACACTTGGATGGCGTTGATCTTGTCGGCTTCTTCTTTCAGGTAAGCTTTTACCGCTCCCATTACACCACCTGCCTGGGCAAATCCGTGTGCTTCGCGCACGGAAGTGTATGCCAGAGAGAAAGGTTGAGCCTGTTCCAACCGGATATCCATACCGTCGAGGATGGAACCTATTTCTTCAAATGTCAGAATGAAATCTACTGCTTCATCACGACGTATCTCCTGACGTTTTGCCACGCAAGGACCGACGAATACGATTTTTGCATCCGGGTGCTTTTCTTTTGCAATACGGGCTGCATAGTACATGGGCGAGCCGGTGGTGGATACGTAAGGTTTTAAATCGGGAATGTGCTTTTCTACCAATTCGATATACGACGGACAGCAGGAAGTTGTCATAAATGCTTGTCCTTCTTCCAACTTTTCCAGTAACTCATGAGCCTCATTGCTGGTGGTATCCATGGCCCCTTGTGCCACTTCGATCACATCTGTGAAACCGATCTCCTTGAAAGCGCCGTATACGTGTTCTATATCGGTTTTGAACTGTCCGAGGATGGAAGGAGCAATAATCGCTACCATCTTTTCTCCTTTACGTATGTGTTGCAGAACATCGAAGGCTTGTGAGATTTCGAAAATGGCACCGAACGGACAAGCGTTCATACACTTTCCGCAATAGATGCATTTGCTCTCGTCGATGTGTTCGATACCCCGTTCGTCTTTACTGATTGCCTTGACAGGACAAGCTTCTTCGCAAGGCACAGGAATATAGACGATGGCATGGTACGGGCAGCTTTTATGGCAGATGCCACAACTGACGCAAGTGTCATGGTCAATCATTGCTTGTCCGTTTTTCTTAAAACGGATGGCATCTTTGGGGCAGTTCATATAGCAACTGCGTGCCACGCACCCCCGGCAGAGATTGGTTATTTCATAATTGATTTGTACGCAGGAAGAACAGGCTTCATCTATTACGCACAGGATATTCTCTTTAGTACACGTTTCGCGGTCTAATGCCTGACGGGCGTATTCGGACAAGGTAGTCAACTCATCCTTTTCATCTGCCATGTCCAGTCCCAACAAGGGGAGGCATTTGTATTTCCATACAGCGCGCTCTTTGTGGATGCAGCACCGTCCCAATGGTTTTGATTTACGGGGGCTCAATTCAATGGGAAGCCGGTCGATTTTGTCTGTTAATTCATCTTTCTTCCATAGTCTTACGAGGTCGGCCAGCAGTTTGTGGCGGACAATCATAACGTTGTTAGTAAATGCCATAATGTCTTTTTAGGGTTGTTAGGGACTGCAAAGATAATGAACAGTTTGCTGAAAAACTAATATTCGTTAAAGATGATTGTCATGCCAACTTCAAACAATTGTAATATCCCATGTGTTTCTTTGCACTCAACCGAATAAATTATTATGATAGGGCTTTTTAATGATTGTTTCCCTCCGATTATGGATGGGGTATCGCTTACTACACAGAATTATGCTTATTGGCTTCATAAAAAAGCCGGCAATGTTTGTGTTGTGACTCCTAAAACACCGGCTGCAAAAGATAAAGAGGCATATCCGGTGTATCGTTATTCTTCTGTTCCCATTCCTATGCGTAAACCGTATCGGTTGGGGTTTCCACGTATTGACTGGCCTTTTCACGAACGAATCAATAAACTCTCTTTTGAACTGGTGCACGCGCATTGTCCTTTTTCATCCGGTTCGCTTGCTCTGAAAATAGCCAAAACGCAGCATATTCCTTTGGTAGCTACATTTCATTCTAAGTACCGTTCTGATTTTGAGAGGGTCATTCCTTGCAAAGCTCTGGTTGACTATCTGATTCGAAGCATTATTCGTTTCTATGAAATGGCAGATGAAGTATGGATTCCACAGGCGGCGGTAGAAGAAACTTTGCGTGAATACGGGTATAAAGGTAAAGTGGAAGTCGTTGATAATGGCAGTGACTTTGCTGGGAATATCCCAGTGGAACAGTTACGGCGTTCGGCAAGGGATAAACTGCGGTTACCTTCCGATGAATTTATGTTTTTATTCGTGGGACAGCATATCTGGGAAAAGAATCTGGAATTTTTGTTGGAGGCCTTGGCTGAAATCCGAACACTTCCTTTTCGGATGTATTTTATCGGTTCGGGATATGCTGCTTCCGAACTGCGGAGGAAAACAGAGGATTTGTATCTAACGGATAAGGTGATTTTCATGGGAAGTATAACAGAACGTGAGCGGTTGAAGTTGTATTATGCGGCAGCAGATTTGTTTCTTTTTCCTTCTTTATATGATAACGCTCCGTTAGTTGTTCGTGAAGCAGCCGCATTGCATACTCCTTCGTTACTGATCAAAGGTTCCACTTCGGCAGAGGTAATACATGATTCTGTCAATGGATTCTTGAGTGATAACAGTGTTACGGCATATGCATCCCGTATCAGTCAGTTATTAGAGACCCCACAATTGATAGCGGAAGCCGGAGAGGCGGCTTCACACAGTATAGCCCGCTCATGGGAAGATGTGGCAGAAGAGGTATACGATCGGTATGTTAACCTTATCCATCGCAGCGGAAATTGAAAGACGACGTGATGGGTAATACGATAAAAACCTTTAAAATCTCTTATGTGTTTCTGCCTGTTCTTATAGGATTGGTTGTTGTAAGTTGGCTTTTCTATAGGGATTTTAATCCGGAGTTGTTTTCCGGACTTCATTTTTCCTGGCGGATGTGTGGAGGAATCTTATTGGCTTTTTTATTTATATTCGGTAGAGATTTTGGGGCAATGGTACGTTTGCGTTGGCTTAGCGACGATACGCTTACCTGGCGTCAGGTTTTTAATGTGAACATGCTTTGTGAGTTTACTTCGGCTGTTACCCCTTCGGCTGTGGGCGGGGGAAGTCTCATTGTTTTATTTCTCAATAAAGAAGGGGTTGATGCCGGAAAAAGTACGGCATTGATGATTTCCTGTATTTTTTTAGATGAGTTGTTTTTTGTATTTGCTTGTCCTGTTGCATTGCTTTTGTTTTCTTTTGACGAACTTTTTGGCAGTATCGGTGTCATCTCTTCAGGAATTAAAGCATTGTTTTTTATCGTTTATTCTTTGATTGTTTTTTGGACGTTATTATTATATGTGGCTTTGTTTCACCGCCCTGAATGGGTGAAACGTTTGTTACTGGCGGTTTTCCGTATTCCACTGCTTTACCGTTGGAAAGGAGCTGTCGAGACGCTGACTGATAATCTTGTCATCAGCTCTCATGAGATGAGTCATCGTTCATTGCTTTTTTGGCTAAAGGTTTTTGGGATGACTTGCATTTCATGGATGTCACGCTATCTGGTGGTCAATGCATTGCTGGTTGCTTTCACGACAAACGGGCATCAATTATTGGCTTTTGTCAGGCAGCTTATTCTCTGGATTGTGATGACTGTCAGTCCCACACCGGGTGGTAGCGGTGTAAGCGAATATATGTTTCGGGTATATTATGCCGACTTTTTTACTATCGGTGGAATGGCTTTGCTTGTTGCTTTTATCTGGCGGATGATAACCTATTACATGTATCTTTTTATCGGAGTCTGTATATTACCCGGTTGGCTCAGAAAGTTGAAAATGTAAGCGAACTGTCACGTTTCTGTAAGGAAGATGTAAGATTCCGGCTTTATTTTTGTACTATGAATAATCAAAGAAAGAAATTACGATGGGTAAAAACGATTTGGTACGAAAAAGTCATTTTGCTATGGTGAGTACATTGATGGCCATTATAAGTTTGGTATTCCTTTTCTATATGGGTAGTTCGCTTATCGATTTTACAAAGAAGTACCAAAACCGGACGATAGAGATTGCAACTCGATAGAATATAATAGCTGTTACCTATGTGCTTCATATTTATAAAACGTATGTTTTCTCTTCGAAAGGTTTTCTCGGATTGCCCCGTTTTCTCGGATTAATTGATAAAAGGAGAAAGCATAGGATGTGTTTTTTATGCTTTCCCCTTTGTCGGTTGATATATATCGAGTATGTTGAATTGTAGTTAGAACATAAACATGGCTACTCCCACAACACGGTGATTGCTGATGGAATGGGTATCTTTGATTTTTCCGTTTGAAGTATCCATCGAACCATACCAGGCTGAACTGAATGTATATTCAAGTCCGAATTTCCAGTGAGCTACATTGTAAGTCAACTCAGCTCCCACGGTCGTGAGTTGATCGACATCAGTTCCTGTACCGTATAATTGGGTTACAGAATCCCCGGTCCCTAAATTCTTGATATATCCGAGGAAAACTCCCGGTTTCCACTTTTTGCCATATACCACATTCACCCATGAACTGGAGTTTAAGATAGATGCATACTCTTGTTTACCGGTCTTTGCGTCTTTGGATTTTATTCCGTAACCGCCTAACATGGAGGTTTGTGTCAGATTACTTCCTAATACGCTTTTTGCAGCAATAAGCCAGTTTGCATTGCTGTATTTCAGATGTGCTTCGTATGAGAGGGTGGTAATACGTTCGTTTACCTTATAAGTATTATAGTGTTTTTTTTCCGGTGTCGATTCCGGTGTCTCCACTTTTGATTCTGTTCTGGGCTTGATGGATAATAATTCGATACCTGCACCTACCAACCAGTTTTTTCCTTTGTAATCTGCTCCGGCATAAATCTCCGGGATGCAACTGTTTTTAATATAATTCTGGCTTTTTACATTATCCGGACCCACTGACAAGTATTGCGATTGCCAAATGGCAGCACCTGTCAATTGAAGATTCTTGTTAGTGTATTGATACCGTATTTGCGGTGCCCGGCTGAATGGCTGGAAAGGAGCCCCCACCGAGAGGTTTAATATTTGTGGGGAGACATCACCAAACAGGGGATGCCAGGTCTGTCCCATCAGGAGGGCCGACTTGCCCCAATCCAAATTTAGATAGGCATGGCGTACGCGTACAGTGGAAAAAGTGGTTCCCGAACCTCTGAAATCGACTTCCACTTTGGCGGATGTTTTGGCATTTCCCAATTTCGGCCCTGCCACGTCTACTCCCAAACGAGTATATAAAACATAGAAACTGCCGTTGGCTGTAGCATTCAAATCTTTTCCATCTGCATCCGGGAGTTTATCCAATGGATACATATAGAATAATCCGTCCACCGTTTCTTTATTGGCGCGGCTGTTGTAAAATAAATCCGTACGGATTTGCCCATAGAATTTGTATTTGAAATCTTTCTTTTGGGCAAAGCCGTTCATTGTTACCAAAAGGCAAATTGCGAGTAGTAATTTCTTTTTCATATGAATGTGTGCGTAAATGACGTGCAAAGGTACATAATTTATTCCTAATTCGTCAGCCACATCTGCGTCATTTTGTCAGTCTTTCGCTGACAAACAAACAAATTTTGATTTTGGCACGGTTTTCGCAATCTGTTTTTCGTTCGTTTGAAACGGACAGATTAATAATATAATTATGTATAACATATAAAACAAAAAAGTAACTATGAACATTAAACCATTGGCAGACAGAGTGCTGATACTCCCTGCACCTGCAGAAGAGAAAACAATTGGCGGTATCATTATTCCGGATACAGCAAAAGAAAAACCTTTGAAAGGTGAAGTTGTGGCAGTAGGTCACGGTACAAAAGATGAAGAAATGGTATTGAAAGTAGGCGATACGGTTCTTTATGGAAAATATGCCGGAACAGAACTCGAGGTGGAAGGTAGCAAATACCTTATCATGCGTCAAAGCGATGTTCTCGCTGTTTTGGGTTAATTAAAATAGTAGATTGTAAATTATTAAATAGTAAATAGAGATGGCAAAAGAAATATTATTCAATATCGATGCCCGTGACCAATTGAAAAAAGGTGTCGATGCTTTGGCAAATGCAGTAAAAGTAACACTGGGTCCGAAAGGACGTAATGTCATTATTGAAAAGAAATTCGGAGCTCCTCACATCACTAAAGACGGTGTGACGGTGGCTAAAGAAATCGAATTGGCAGATGCTTATCAGAATACCGGTGCCCAACTGGTAAAAGAGGTAGCTTCTAAAACAGGTGATGATGCCGGTGACGGAACAACGACTGCAACAGTTTTGGCTCAGGCAATCGTAGCTGAAGGTTTGAAGAATGTAACAGCCGGTGCAAGTCCTATGGATATCAAACGCGGTATTGACAAAGCTGTTGCCAAGGTGGTTGAATCTATTAAGAATCAGGCCGAAAAGGTAGGTGACAACTATGACAAGATAGAGCAAGTAGCTACTGTTTCTGCTAATAATGATCCGGTAATCGGTAAACTGATTGCTGATGCAATGCGCAAGGTCTCTAAAGACGGTGTTATCACTATTGAAGAGGCGAAGGGTACTGACACTACTATCGGTGTGGTAGAAGGTATGCAGTTCGACCGTGGTTATTTATCTGCTTACTTTGTAACCAATACAGAGAAGATGGAATGTGAAATGGAGAAACCATACATTCTGATCTATGACAAGAAAATCTCTAATCTGAAAGATTTCTTGCCTATTTTGGAACCTGCTGTACAGACAGGACGTCCTTTATTGGTGATTGCAGAAGATGTTGACAGTGAAGCATTGACCACATTGGTTGTAAACCGTTTGCGTTCTCAGTTGAAGATTTGTGCAGTGAAAGCTCCGGGCTTCGGTGACCGCAGAAAAGAAATGCTGGAAGATATCGCTATCTTGACAGGCGGTGTGGTTATCAGCGAAGAAAAAGGATTGAAACTGGAACAGGCTACTATCGAAATGTTGGGTACAGCCGATAAGGTTACGGTTTCTAAAGATAATACGACTATCGTAAACGGTGCCGGTGCAAAAGAGAACATCAAGGAACGTTGCGATCAGATTAAGGCTCAGATTGCTGCTACTAAATCGGATTATGACCGTGAAAAATTACAGGAACGTCTGGCTAAATTGTCTGGTGGTGTAGCTGTTCTTTATGTAGGTGCTGCTTCTGAAGTAGAAATGAAAGAGAAGAAAGATCGCGTAGACGATGCCCTTCGTGCTACTCGTGCAGCTATCGAAGAAGGTATCATTCCGGGTGGTGGCGTAGCTTATATTCGTGCTATCGATGTTCTGGAAGGTATGAAGGGTGATAATGCCGATGAGACAACCGGTGTGGAAATCATCAAGCGTGCCATTGAAGAGCCGCTTCGTCAGATTGTAGCTAACGCAGGCAAGGAAGGTGCTGTAGTAGTTCAGAAAGTTCGTGAAGGCAAAGGTGACTTTGGTTATAATGCCCGTATGGATGTTTACGAGAATCTGCATGCTGCCGGTGTAGTCGATCCTGCTAAGGTTGCTCGTGTAGCTTTGGAAAATGCTGCTTCTATTGCCGGTATGTTCCTTACTACCGAATGTGTAATTGTAGAGAAAAAGGAAGATAAACCCGAAATGCCGATGGGCGCTCCCGGAATGGGAGGAATGGGTGGAATGATGTAATATTATCCCATAATTTTAAGAGGAAAGCCGCTTCAGTTTGTTTGAAGTGGCTTTCTTTTTTTTAGTAGTTACACTATTTCTTCAAGTTGTTTCTTATTGCCGTATAAACACGTTTTATACTAACTTTGGCTAACATATTATAATGAAAAAAAGTATCCCGTTTAACGTATGCTAAGAACAGTAATATATTGAGTTGTAAGACGGTCATTATGTTAAAAATGCTGTGTGAAATAGAAAATTATTGCTTTTGCAGTAACAATGTTTGCGCAATTTTGTTAACTTTAATCGATGAAATGGTAACCGATTGTATTACAACCTTTAAATTATTGTATTAAATTATGGATAAGATGGAAATTGGCTTGAATGCCGGGAAAGTTTGGCAGTTGCTAAGCAACAATGACAAATGGAGCTACGGGAGCCTTAAAAGGAAATCCGGGCTCAAAGATAAAGAGTTGGGGGCAGCTTTAGGTTGGTTAGCCAGAGAAGATAAAATTGAGTTTGAACAACAAGAAGACGAACTTTATGTTTTTCTGTGTGTAAATGTGTATATCGGCTAATTGATGCTTTTTAGATAGAAAATAAGAGGGTACAGAAAGTCTCTTTAAAAAGACTTTACCCCTGCTACCGATGTTGTGTTGTAGTAGGGGTAAGGTTCTTAGCGAAGAATTTTTTATATATTTTCCGATTCTTATCGGTCTTCTTTCTTTTTATTCATTTTGTTCTCGATGAGGAAAGCGGTAATCAGGCCGGCACCTCCAAAAAGCAGAACACTGGAGCCATAAACGATGCCGACTATTTGTCTCGCATTCCAACTGAGGTCACTGGTAGCAAGATAATCGGGTATGGCAGATGCACAAATAAAAAAGCCAATCAATAACCCCAATCCGATACCTAACATCAGGCAGCCTCCTTTCAATGTACTAAAAGAATAATGGTTGTAAATGGGTAGGGAAAACTTTCCTTTCCAATCGGCTGCTGAAATCTTATCGCCCAATTTTTCAATGATAGCCATGCGTTCTCGTCTGCATGCAAATAGTTCGAACAGTTTATAAATTCCTAATGTAATAATTCCCATGATGAGTGGAACCATAATAAAATCCATCATAATCGTATGTTTTTAAGTGAATAATTTCGTTCTTTGTACTGTTTGACGCGATACAGTGAAAAAGGTTACAGTAAAATTGAATTTATTTATCGGGATGATTCCTGTATCCTAAAAGGTATGGGTCCTGTTTTAATTTTGCTCAAAAGAAGCTGATAAAGCTTTTAAGGGAAAATTCAGACAGACTTTTAGGTTATTTCTGTAACCTTTTTCTGTAAACTGCGTCTAACCGGATATCATGGTACAAAACGAAGAGACACGGTATATTGCACGGATTTTGGATGGAGAAACGGAGTATTTTTCTGTTTTACTCGATCGTTACAGTCGTCCGCTCTATTCGTTGATCGTGCAAATAGTCGGTTGCTCTGAAGATGCGGAGGAGCTTGTACAGGATGTTTTCTTAAAAGCTTTCCGGAACCTGAGTAATTATAAAGGAGAGTGTTTGTTTTCTACGTGGATTTACCGGATTGCTTATAATACGGCCATATCCGCAACTCGTAAAAAGAAGCAGGAGTTTTTCTATGTGGATGAAAATACCATTAACAATGTGCCTGACGATAAAGCAGACGATATACTTTGTCTGACGGATGATGAAGAACGGATAGCGAAACTAATACATGCGATTGATCGCTTGACTGCAGAAGAGAAAGCGTTAATTACCCTTTTTTATTATGAGGAAAGATCAATGGAAGAGATTAGTGAGATTTTAAAGTTGTCGTCTGGAAATGTAAAAGTGAAGTTGCATCGGACGCGTAAGAAAATCTATTTATTAATGAATGAGGAGAACCGTTATGGAAACAAAAATCGATAATACATTGAAACAAGTGCTTGAAAAGAGAAAATCCGGAAGTCTGTCTTCCAATTTCACTTTTCGTATGATGGAACAGATACGCGTAGAGGCAGTAAAACAGGAAAGACGGAAAAAGAGGAATCTGCTTTTCTCTTTATTGGCTGCTTTGTTTGTGATGTTGGGTACTTTAGTCTACTATTTGTTTTTTTATTTAGATTTCAGTCCATCGGATTTTATGCTTCATTTGAAGCTGTCTTCAACCTCTTTCCCGTTAATAGCTTTCTATGCTTATATTGCGTTATTGGCTTTGGGGCTTTTAGGGATAGATTATTGGATCAGGAGAAAAAAATCAATATATAAATAGTATCGCATATGAAAGAGATAGACAGATTTGTTAGTAAGTTGGATTTTGACCAGCTTTTAGAAAAGATAAAAGATTGGGGGAAAACTCTTGGACGTACTTCCATGCGTCCTGTGCTTTCTCTTTATTATGTATTGAAGAGTCCTGATACACCCTTGTCAGATAAACTTTTGGTTGTTTCTGCACTCTCTTATTTAATATTACCTGTTGATTTGATATCTGCCCGGCGATTCCCTGTTTTGGGCTGGATAGATGAAATAACAGCTGTAACGATAGCATATAAGAAAGTGAAAAAGCACATAACCCCTGAAATAGAATCCAAAGTAGATAATATTCTGGAAAAATGGTTTCCTGAATTAAAATATGAAATATTACTTTAGTTTATCACCAATAAAGTAAAGAAAAGGCGGCACATGATTTTCTGATGAGATAGAAAATTTTGTGCTGCCTCTTTTTTATTGAGAGGAAAATTTAAACCGGCTCTTAATAGATGTTTGGATAAATAGGATTTATATTTTTCTTAAAATGTATTGTTAATATCTTTTAAGGATATGGAAAAATCAAGATATGACACTACCCGTTTTTTCATATTGACTGTCTGATTGTTGGGGAGGTACCAATACCTTAAACAAATTATGTCCTATTATGAAAAACAATCGTAGTTACAGGAAACTATATATCGTTTTCTTTATCATCGTTTTGCAGGGTTATTCTCCTTTGACTTTCTGTCAGGATAATGTTATCGATAGTGGGTTCAAACAGCTTTTTAGCGGTTCACAATTACAGGATCCGGGTAATAAGCGGGATAGTATTGGGCAGTGTATGCAGATGATGTATGAGTATCATTATTATGTTTCATATATTGAGTTCTATGGGTACGATCATTTTTCATGGTATCCGGCTTTTAATTATCCAGACTTTATGGATTGGCTTTTTAATCAGAAAAAGTAAATAATTAGACTTTTTGTTATTAGTATGATTGGATTTGTTTATCTTTGAAATACAACAATTAAATCTTTTACTTAATTTGACTAAATGACAGGTGTACCTGGAGATTAACTATGACTATGAGTAACAAAAATGATATTATTACGGATAATAATGTCATGATCTATTTGAGAGAAGGAAATGAATATGCCTTTCGTTTTATTTTTGATAAATACTATGATTTCTTATGTATGGTTGCTGACAGTTATCTAAGAGATGAATACATTTCGGAAACGATAGTGGGAGATATCATTTATAATTTGTGGGAAATAAAAGACAATATTGATATTAAGTATTCTCTGCGCTCTTATTTAGTGAGGAGCGTGAAGAATCGTTGTATTAATTATCTGCAGCAGGAATATATTCAACGGGAAATAAGTATTAATCAATATGAGGATAAAGCGGCAATAGAAGAATTATTTTTCATAGAGAACAAGCATCCGTTAGAAAGCTTGCTGGAACAGGAGTTGGAGAATAAAATAAATTCGATAATTAATGAATTGTCTCCCGAATGCCGGGCTGTATTTAAAATGAGCCGGTTTGACGGTATGAAATACGAAGAAATAGCGAGTGAACTGAATATTTCGGTTAATACAGTGAAATATCACATGAAGAATGCATTAGGGAAACTACGGTTAGAGTTGAAAGACTATATACTGTCAATTCTGGTGTTTTTAACGTTACTTTAATGATTTTGAAATAAAATCGTCATATTAGACTACACAAAAGTGCAAACGGATTGTCTTAAGTTATAGAATATGGAAAGAAATATAACAAATATAGATAGTTTGATACTCTCTTTTTTAGAGAGAACCATTTCTTCAGGAGATTTGCAGGTCTTGCGGAAATGGGTAAAGGAGTCTGCCGAAAATAAAGCATACTTTCAGCAGTATGAAGAAGCGTGGTTGCTTTCCGTTGCTTCTACCGATAAAAAGCGTTATCATAAAGAGCTTGCATATCAAAATTTTAAGGAAAAAGTGGATAGAACTGTAAAAAGCAAGAATAAGATGATTCCTTTGAGGAGGATTCTTTATTATGCGGCATGTATTTGTCTGATTTTTATGGCAGGTATAGGAACTAATTATTTATTGAGTACCTCATCTTCTGAAAAATTGATGACTTATTCATTGGAAACTCCCCGAAGGGCCAAGTTGAAATTTAATCTTCCGGATGGCAGTATCGTTTGGCTGAATGCTGCATCCACACTTTGCTATAATAATCAGTTTGGAATAACGAATCGGGATTTGTCATTGCAAGGTGAAGGGTATTTCGAAATCAGTAAGAATCCGGAGCTTCCGTTGGTGGTGGTTTCGGGTGAAGCGAAGGTAAAAGTATTGGGAACTAAATTCAATGTGCAGAATTATCAGGAAGATGATGAAATCCGGGTAGCTCTATTGGAAGGCTCCGTTGATTTTCGTGACAGTAGGTTTGATAAATCTATTTTGTTGAAACCCAATCAATTGATAACCTGTAATAAAAGGAGTGGAGTCTTGACCGTCAAAGATATCAATGCTGAATATATGAATGCGTGGATTGATAATAATGTATTCTTTAATGAGGAGAAATTAGGTAATATAGCTAAAATTTTGGAACGGGCATTTGATGTCACCATTCATTTTGACAATGATGATTTGAAGCATTTGATTTTTTATGGTGATATAACTATCGGAGCGGACAATATCGTGCAAATTATGGATATTATGTCTGCTACGAATAAATTTAATTATCATTACGATATGGACAAGAGTGAAATTCGCATTTTCCATTAATGCTTTTTTCTCTGTCTGCCTTTATGCTGATTAATTAACACATAGATATTTGTTTATCCGGAATTTGTCGGGGCTGTATTGTTCTGATACAGTCGGTGTGCAATTTCCTAAATAGAATTATTCATGAAAGATCAGCGCAAATTCATTCATTTTCATTGTTTTGTATTTTTGTTTATAATCTATCCCTTTACTCTCTCGTCAACTGAATATCTGACGATAGGAGGTGAGAAACACGGATGGGAGGTATCTGTTCATCCGGATAGAGGAACCATAAAACAGTTCCGACAATTGATGGGAGATGTTTGGGAAACGATTCCTTTCAGAGATGACAGCTTGGCAGGGCCGGCATGGAGCGGCATGCAATTGTGTCCTTCGAAAAAGCAGCTTTATGTGTTCGAAGCTCATCAGGGTGATATTTATTACACACTTCGATATAAGGCAGCATACGATCATTTGATTGTTGAATGTACTATATCTAATCGGGGAGATGATGTTTTTAGACCTGAATATTCCCGGCTTTTTATAGGAGTTGATTCGGAGATGAAAACATATCCGGATTGGGATACTAAGTTTTTTCCTACTTTGCTGCGTTGTGAGAAGGATTTTGCTTGGGGATATTTTATGTCTCCACGTCAGATCATTATGGGAATCGGGGTCGAAGAACCTGTAGCTTCTTATACATTGAATTATGTATATGAAGGATCGATGGAGTGGAAGTGGGGGCACCAGATAAAGACAGGGAGTCTCGATTTGTTGCACTGCCTGCCTTTGCCAGAGCGGCATCCCCAGAACAATATTTCACTGAAACCACATGAAACAAGAAAATGGACATTACATTTGGGAGTGGTCGACCGGCTTGCCGGAGTGAAAGAAAAGCTATCTCAATGGATACAGGCTCCGATGATTGAATGTGAGAAATATACGATGGCCGGACACGAAACGAGTCGTTTACTTATCCATAGCCAGAGCGGTTTGGAAAAACTGATCGTAAAAGCACCCGATGGTACGCAGTCTGTTTTGCCGGTTGATGGTGTAGCTGATAATGTATATTCTGCTTTATTTTCTCCTTCTTCACAGAAAGGGCTTTATCGGATTACGGCTACGGCTATCAATGGAAAAACAGCAGAAGCCGGTATTTACATACGCAATCCCTGGTCTTGGTATATGAAGAATGCCCGTGATTTTGTGGCAAGGAATCCACCTCTTTTTTCAAATGGATGTGAAGCTTTTTATGGATATTATACAGCTTTTCTGGGCGCTCGCCATTTTCCGGAGACTTCTGTGGATAGTATACTTGAGAAACGTTTTAACCGTACGCTTCCTTTCTTTATCGATACGTTGACTTGGATTCCTAAATCTGAAGCCGCACCGGACAGGGTACAGAATTTCTCTACGCTCGTTGGAATGCTGGTTGATTTATGGGAGGCTACAGGCGATATCGGTTATCTTGAAAAGGCGGCTCATGTGGGCGATTATTTATGTTCGGAGAAAGTGCAGTCGGCAGACGGTGCGTACCGTTCCAAGGGGACCCATTATACGGCTGTTATTTATCCGGCCAAATCGATGCTTGAATTGGTGGCAGCCGAAAGAGGGCTTATCGGCTCCCCTTTGTGGAAAGAGCGTTATGTACGGCATAAAGAATCGGCAGAAAGGGCGATTGATGATTTATTGCTTCGACTCGATGATATTCAGACAGAAGGAGATATGACTTTTGAAGATGGAATGATAACCTGCAGTGCCTTGCAATTGGCGCTGCGGGCGTTGTTGGAAGGTGATTCTGCAAGACGGGAGCGATATACTTCTGCTGCTGCTTATCTGATGGGCAAGCATCAATGTCTGGAACAGCAGTTAATTCCGGATTGTCGTATGAGAGGGGGAACTTTGCGTTATTGGGAGGCCCTTGATGTTTATTTTGTACCGAATCAGGTAATGAATTCTCCTCACGGCTGGACGGCATGGAAGATCTATGCGTGTTATTACCTTTACCTGTTGACGGGAGAAGTCCGTTATCTATCCGATTTTATGGATACGTTAGGTGCATGTGCTCAATTTATGGAATTGAACGGGCATTTGCGGTGGGGATTTCTTCCCGATCCTTATATCAAAGGTAAGGTTTGTATGGAAAGGACCGACAGGCAACATGATTGGCATCCGGTGGATTCCATCGTCGGAGAACAGTATTTGGATATGATCAGTCCCTGGCTGAGACCGGATAATGAGAATGCCGTTTGTGCATTTGGTGAGCGGGGTGGTGCGGGTGATAACACCATACAGGAGATCTTTAAGGTAATGGAAGAATGTGCTTTGACCTCTGCCTATGTTGTGGCGGATGGAGCCGGCCGGGTTCGGTGTTGGAATTGTACAGCCGAATATGAAGAGGGGATTCTTTGCATTGCTCCCGATGAAGAAACGGTTGTGGGAATACATCTTAATTTATCCGGTGATGTGGAGGTAGAAGTTGTTTTACCGGGTAATCGTATTCGTAAAAGTTGTCCGGCAGGGATGAGATGGATTGGAAATATTCCTTCATTGATAAAATAGAGAAATCGTTGAGGTAGATGGTTTTATTGTTATCTATTCTAATTTTTATAAATGTACTGGAACCATAGTTAGAGAAATTCAAGGTAGCTGTTTGAAAAAAGTGTTACTAAAAAGCGGATTATACTATTCTTTTGATTTTATATTGTCTTTTTTCTGACATGCTATTCTGCAAATTTATTTCAAATAGAAAATGGATTGTATAATAATTCAATATATGACTCCCTCTTTTCTGCATATATTCACTTAATTTGAATGAATATGTTGTTTTCTACATACCTTGACCTTACTATCTTTATATAATAAGTACGGTTCCTCTACGAGAAAATATAAAAGACTCGTAGAGGAACGGCATAAGACTCTACGAGGAGCGACAAAAGCTCTGTAAAGCGGGTATATTGCTTCCTCAAAAATCATGTTTTTGCCCTATCTCCTATCTGATTTTGATTCGTTATTAAGTAGCAAAAAGTGTTATATAGTGCGAGATATGTGTTGATTTGTGTAGTAAATATCTGAAAGTGCAAGGAATGTATTCTGTAGTTGACTCTGAACCTGATAAATTGAAAAGAGACGATTGGAAAATAAAGACGTAATTGCCTCTCTATACATCATTTTTCCCAATAAAAGGATTGTACGGGATTGGAAATATCATTTTGCCAGATTGATATATTGAAGTTTTAAGAAAAAAAGTAAAAATCAGACTACACACATTTCTCTTTTACCTGTCTTTCATATAAACCGGAATATTTAATCTATGTATACAATGTTTTGAAATTCCTACTTAACTGATTTTATCCGTATTAATCTTATTTAATTCTTATGATGAAAAGAAAATTGAGACTGTTTACATTATTGTTGTTCTGTTGGTGCACTTTCATCCAGGCGCAAAATGTATCGCTTAACCTAAAGAATGTGACGGTTAAGGAAGCTCTTGAAGCTGTAAGAAAACAGACCGGAAAGTCTTTTTTCTTTAATGTAAATGATGTCAACATGAATCAGCGTATTACGTTGAACTTTAAAAACGAACCTTTGGAAAAGGCTGTCAAACTTATCCTTGAAGGACAAAAACTGAGCTATGAAATTAAAGACAATCACATCATTCTTTCTAAAGCGCAGGTTGTAAAACAGGTGGGAAACGACTTGGATGTGAGTGGCAAAGTGGTGGATAATGCCGGTGATCCTCTGATTGGTGTGAATGTCGCAGTGGACGGGGTAGGGGTCACAATAACCGATATTGATGGAATTTATCGTGTAAAGGTACCGGTAGGCCATACCCTTACTTTTACGTATATCGGGTATAAGCCACAAACCGTAAAAGTGAAAGAAAAACAGAATATTAACATTAGGATGACTGAAGATAGCAAGGCACTGGAAGAAGTGGTAGTAATCGGCTATGGCACGCAGAAAAAAGTCAATCTGACAGGAGCGATCGGTTATACCGATTCGAAGGCGATTGAGAATCGTCCGGTAGCTAACTTAGGACAAGCCATTCAGGGTGCAATTCCGAATTTGAATATATCTTTTGGTTCCGGAAAGCCGGGTGAGACAACCAGTATGAATATTCGCGGTTTTGCATCTATCAATCAGGAGTCCAAACCATTAATATTGATCGATGGCATTGAGGGTAGCATTGATAATCTGAATCCACGTGATGTTGAGTCTATTTCTGTTTTGAAAGATGCTTCTTCTGCTGCCATATATGGTGCCAGAGCACCTTTTGGAGTAGTATTGGTGACTACGAAGAAAGGGAAAGCCGGAAAAATGCAGGTAAATTATAATGGCAGGTTCAGTTTCTCTACTGAAACAACGAAAACCGATTTTATAACTTCCGGATATGATGCGGCCAAGTTAGTGGATGGCTTTATGAGATCTTATAATGGAAACTCTTATACCCGGTATACGGAGGACGACTATAAAGAACTCGAGGCCCGTCGTTATGACAAAACCGAGAATCCGGAACGCCCGTGGACGGTTGTGCAGAATCGCGACGGTGTGGATAAGTATATGTATTATGCTAATTTCGACTGGTATAACTATTTGATAAAATCAAGTCGCCCTACATGGGACAATAATGTGAGTATATCGGGCGGAACTGATAAAATAAATTATCTGGTAAGTGGAAATTTCAATACACAGACCGGTATTTATGCACAAAATCCGGATAAATATAAGACTGGGAATCTGAGAGCCCGTTTGAATGCCGAGGTTAAGTCTTGGTTGTCATTGAATTTTGCAACCAGTTTCTTCTCTTCCAAATATTCGGCTCCGGGATTAGGCCACGGAAACAATTTACCTAATTATACTTTCCATGCAATGCCATTCCTGATGCCTTATAATCCGGACGGAACACACGTATTCAGTAACCCGATTATTGGCCAGCAGCCTACTGATGGAGTCCATATAATGACTGCTGATGGTAATTCTAAATCGGTGGAAGATAAAAAGCAGATGACTTATACCGTAGGTGCTACATTTAAAATATATAAAGGGCTATCTTTTAATGCCAACTACAGTTTTAAGTATAATACGGTTGATTATATGGAGCGTACGGCAAAATCCCAGTTCTCACAATATCCCGGAGTTCTTGAGGATGCCGATGGTTCATTGTTTAAAAATAAGTTGCGTCAGTTGAACGAGAAAGTTTACTACCATAGTGCAGATGCTTATTTCAATTACGAACAATCTTTTGGCGGACACAATTTGCGTGCTGTAGCCGGTTTCAACTATGAGCAGAATGCTTATAAGAGAATCTATGCAACAAAATTGAATATCCAGTCGGATAATTTGAACGACTTTAATTTAGGGGATATCTCGAAGGATGTAACTTTGGAAGGCGGCCAGAATGAATGGGCTTTACTTGGTTATTTCGGTCGTCTCGGTTATGACTGGAAGGGAAAATATCTGGCAGAGTTTAATGTTCGCTGGGATGCTTCTTCGCGTTTTCCGAAAGGACAGCGTTCCGGTACTTTCCCGTCGTTCTCCGCCGGATGGCGTGCAAGTGAAGAAAAGTTCTTTGAGCCGATTCGGAATGTGGTGTCTAATTTAAAAATAAGAGGTTCTATCGGCTCTTTGGGAAATCAGGCAGTAACGGATTGTTATCCTTATCTTCAGACACTGACTATGGCATATTATGACGGATATCTGCTGGATGGTGACAGATTGACCTATGCCAGTGTAACCCCTCCTCCGGCAGGAGACCAGACTTGGGAAACCATTATACATAAGAATGTGGGTATCGATTTGGGATTTTTCAATAACAGGTTGACTTATAGTGCAGATGTGTTTATCCGTGATACCAGAGATATGCTTATTGCAGGTAAAGCCTTGCCGGGTGTTTATGGGACTACTTCACCTAAAGAGAATGCTGCAGATCTTCGTACAAAAGGTTTTGAAATGACGTTGAGTTGGAATGACAGTTTCACCTTGTTGGATAAGCCGTTTAGTTACAATGTGTCACTCAGTCTGGCAGACAGTCGTTCGCATATAACGAAATACGATAACCCGTTGAAAGAATTTAGCAAGTCCAACTATTATGTAGGCATGGAAATCGGAGAAATATGGGGATACCATGTTACCGGTTTATTCGGTACGGACGAGGAAGCAAAAGCTTATCAGGAAGCGATAGATCACAGCTATGTTTGTAAGAACATCTTAGAAACCGCTATTGGAGAAAATAAAGGTTTGAAAGCCGGTGATATGATTTTTGCCGATCTTGATGGAAGCGGGAGGATTGATGACGGTAAAAAAACAGCGGACGACCGTGGAGATATGCGCATTATAGGTAACTCAAGACCACGCTATACATACAGTGGAAATCTGGGCTTCAACTGGTACGGTTTCGACTGTTCTGCTTTCTTCCAGGGAGTAGGCAGGCAGAATCGTTATCCGGGAGGTAATGCTATGCTTTTTTGGGGAGGGTTTGCCCGTCCGTATGCCTCATTCACTCCAATTGATTGGGTCGATAATATCTGGACGGAAGAGAATCCGGATGCTTATTTCCCGAGAATGCGTGGATATGCGGCACAGGGCGACCGTTCATTAGCAAAAGTCAATGACCGTTATCTGCAGAATCTTGCTTATTGCCGTTTGAAAAATCTGACGTTGGGATATACGCTTCCTGTCCAATGGACTACGAAGGTAGGAATGGAGCGTGTGAGGTTCTACTTCAGTGGTGATAATTTGTTGACATGGACGAAATTGAAAACCAAATATATAGATCCGGAACAATTCTCGGCCGATGCCGATGCCCGGGTATATCCTTATGCTAAAACATTCTCTTTTGGCTTAGATGTAACTTTTTAATAACCTTCAGTAAGTATGAAAATGAAAAGAGTTAAATATATAGCAATGTTATTGTTGGGTACAACAAGTTGCGCTGATATGTTAGATAGATTTCCACTTGACTCTCTGGCTCCGGAAACTTATTATAATAATGAAATGGAGTTAAAGAGTGCGACGAATAATTTTTATGGAATGTTTCCGGGTGCTTCTTCCGGTTATGGGGAGAGCGATGATATTGTGTGCGTGTTTACTTTGCCGGAAGCGATCATCGGTTCACGAACGATCCCTACTACCGGTGGCGGATGGGATTGGGGATATTTGCGTAATATAAATTTTTATCTGGAACATTCTCAACGTTGCTCCAATACGACTGTTCGGGAACAGTATGACGGTATTGCACGTTTTTTCAGAGCGTACTTTTATTTTGAGAAAGTAAAGCGATTCGGTGATGTTCCCTGGTACGATAAAGCGATGGCATCGAATGATGAAGATTTGATGAAGCCCCGGGATACCAGAGAGTTTGTTATGGGAAAAATCATTGAAGATATAGATTATGCAATCAAGCATATTTCTGATGCGGCGGAACTCTACCGGGTGACCAAATGGACGGCAATGGCACTGAAATCGAGGATCTGTCTTTTTGAGGGTACATTTCGGAAATATCATGGCATAGCGGGTTATGAAACCTATCTGGATAAATGTATTTCTGTTTCAGAAGACTTTATAACAAACAGCCCTTACTCTATTTATAAAGATGGTGAGAAACCTTATCGTGACCTGTTCTCTTCCATGGATGCGATTTCTCAGGAAGTCATTCTGGCAAGAGACTATGACAAGGGAAAGGCGGTTATGCATGAAGCCAATTATAATACGATGGGGCCTACGTATGGACGTCCCGGTATGAATAAGAAAGTTGTCAACAGTTATTTGATGACCGATGGAAGCCGGTTTACTGATAAAGAAGGGTATCAGACTATGCAGTATTATGATGAAATGCAAAATCGTGACCCTCGTCTGACGCAGACGGTAGTAGGACCGGGCTACACGCGTATTAACAGTACTACGGTCGAATCTCCCAATTTTAGCTCGTCTACTACTGGATACCAGATCATAAAATGGGTGACAGATGCCAGTGGAGACGGCTATATGGGATCTTCCAATGATTATATTTTGTTTAGAACTGCCGAGGTTTATCTGAACTTTGCCGAAGCAAAAGCCGAGCGTGGAACCTTAACACAAAGTGATCTGGATATTTCAATTAAGAAAATTCGTGATCGTGTAGGAATGCCTAACATCGATATGGCGGAAGCCAATGCGAATCCGGATCCTTATTTGAGCAATATAGAAACCGGATATGCTAATGTAACAGGTGTTAATAAAGGGGTTATTCTTGAAATTCGCCGTGAACGTACTGTGGAGTTGATTCTTGAGGGTTTCAGGTATTATGATGTCATGAGATGGAAAGAGGGGAAAATATTTGAACAACCTTATTTAGGAATGTATTTCCCCGGATTAGAACATGGCGAGGGTGACAATCGGTTTGGTGTGTTTGATATGAATGACGGGACACTGCGTGATAAGGATAAAGTGGATATCTGTATTTATACAGGAAAGAAACCTACGGGAACACTTGTTAAAAATATCCGGAAGTTCTATAAGTTAGGAGATGAATTCCGCTTCACAGACGGACTGAAAGGAAATATCATCGTTCATGATGTGAAAGACGAACCTCGAGTGTGGAGAGAGGACAGAGATTATCTGTATCCCATACCTGTTCAAGAACGGGTATTGACCAATGGAAATATTACTCAGAATCCAAATTGGGAAGACGGGCTTGACTTCTGAAATAAAGGGGGCTATTGATGCCCCTGCTATAAATATCTTACAAATGTTTAACACTTAATTATTTGAACTTATGAAAAGTATTACTTTGATCGGAAAGAGAGTATTTGCTATTGCAGTACTCGCATTTGCAAGTACTTTAGGTTTCGCACAAGAACAAAACTGGAATTTCAACGCGGATGAAACGGCGGATTATGCGGCGTTCTTCAAGCAACCTTCGGTTATTGAGGGAAAATGTAACGCCGAAGTTATGGGAATAGATATTCATAGAGACGGTTTCTCATGGAATGATATGAATACCTGGAAGAATGCGGAAGGCAAAATATGGCATACCTATTCGGCTACATATGCCGAAACGCTGTTTGGGGTATGTGTTAATGCTGCGGCTCCTTTTAATGGTAAAACCAGCAGCTTGTCCTGGACAAATACGGAGGGAGACAATAAGTGGTATCCGGTTTTGCCGGTTGTTGAGAATTTAAAAGGAAAGTTGGTTCTGAGAGATTTCAAGGCGACAACCGTACACGTTTCGAATACCCAAATGGATACAGTAAAAATAGCAATGACCAATGCAGAGAATGATTGTTATCTTCATATCAGACGTAATCCTTTTGTGAAGCAAATTGATTTGAGCGGTTCTACCGGAAAGTGCCGTCAACTTGCCGGGTATAGGAATATTCTGTCAGATGAGACAGCTTTCGTCTGCAATGATTGTCGGCAAACAGAATTCCTGGACTGGCTATTAAATCTGGAGGACAACTGTTTCACATATTCCACATTGCCTTTGCATCCGGCTACAGGAAAAGTATTGGGTAGCGGTTATAAATCTCAGTGGAATACGTTGGGCGGCCTTCCTATAGGTTTGAAAAATGACGAGGGAGAATATGAGATAGAAGTGGATGAGGATATCGATCTGTCGGCAGAATACGATGTGCAGGGCAAGCTGACGACTTATACCTGGAAGAATGAAGATGGCGATGTAATAACCCCGACCTCCGCCGATGCTACCGGTTGGTTTTGTTTTGGAAGCGAGTGTGTGGGAAAAGTATATCGTTGTGAAATGCAGAATGCTGCCTATCCGGCATTAGCTTTGAATACAGTCTGGGTGAAGGTGGTGGACAGCTATTCTACAGGTGTGAATAAAACGGAAAGTGTGAAGATAAAAGTCGGCCCGAACCCTGTTGTGAATGAACTTTCTGTTGTTGCTTCGGATGTTCGAAGCATCGATGTTTACTCAACTACCGGCGCTTGTGTGAAGAGAGCAAACGGTTCTCAGACAATAGTCAATGTGTCTGATTTGACTCCGGGACTGTATTTTGTAAAGGTAACCACTTCAACAAGCGAGGATATTGTCAAAATAATAAAGAAGTAATTACTTTTCAAGTATTCATTGTTTAATGGCCGGCAGGAATTATGCTTCCTGTTGGCTATTGAAAAACGAAAATGTGTTATGAGAAAATATATAATCTTTTGGGGATTCTTATGTTTATGTCTGGAATTGGCGGCTCAGACATGCCCTAAAGAGGGGAATGTAATAAGGATTTTAACTTATAATACTCATTATTGTAAAGGCGGGACTGATCCCGGCAGTATTAATGATGCCAATACGAGACTGTTGGCTTCGGTCATTAAAACATTGGATGCCGATGTGGTTTCGTTGCAGGAACTTGACAGTGCGGCAAATAGCAGGGGAAAACGCTATTTACTGGAGCAAATAGGCAAAGCGACCGGACTGAATTACACACCCGTGTACGGCAGTGCGCTCAAGTGGGACGGTGGGAGTGTCGGTTGCGGAAGTCTTATAAAAACGATTTATCCCATAAGTAAAATAAAAAAGATCGCTTTGCCCGGCGACGAGCCACGCATAGCGGTGAGAACCGATTTGGATAAGTTTGTTTTCATAAGTGTTCATGGCGACCTTAATGACACAAAGCGGATACAAGGGGCAAATATTATCAATAACGAACTGGATTATATTCGTAAACCAGTTTTTCTGGCTGGCGATTTGAATGATTGCCACCGTTGGGGAAATGGCGGTATTGCTTTTCCCGTTTATATGGAAAAGTTTACGATAGCCAGTGATACGAAAGGTAATACGGTATGGAACGGCCCGCACGGTGAAGAAGGCGCTGACCAGGGGCTTATCGACTATGTTCTTTTCCATGACTATAATAATTCGAGGATTGAAGTGGTACAGACACATATAGTGAGATCCATAGAGATCAACGGCGCTATCGTCAATCTGCAGAATGTGTCGGATCATTATCCTGTATTTGTCGATATCAGGCTTCCGGGTTCTACGTCGATTGAAAATGTAGAAGGAGAACCGGATTTTAATGTTTATTTTGATGGCGTCAGAGAGAGATTCTGCATACAGGGAGAGATGCCGTTAGAGCAGATAGACGTGTATGCACTGACCGGACAGAAGATGGCGGGCATGAAAGGAGAAAATGTAACAGCAGTGGATGTATCCGGATTATCAAAAGGCGTGTATATCGTAAAAGGATTTTCTGCCGGTAAATCTTTGGTGAGGAAAGTGATAAAAGAATAACCAAGTGATAATAAACAACTAACGACGGTCATGTTTCAAAAAATATTTTTTACATTTGTAATGTCATTCCTTTGTTTTGGTGTGGTTGCTCAGGAATATGAAAAGAAAAGAGGTACCATACGTTTGTTAACTTATAATACGCACTATTGTAAGGGAGCCGCAGACCCGGGAACGATATCGGAAGAAAATGTACATAATCTGGCCCGGATAATTAAAGCTCTGGATGCCGATATTGTAGCATTGCAGGAGCTCGATAGCGCTTCGTTGCATCGGGGAGGGCGGTACCTGTTGAAAGATATTGCAGATGCGACAGGAAGTGAATATACACCGGTGTATGGAAATGCCGCCTCATTCGATCATGGCAGTATAGGCTGTGGAGTGCTGGTCAGGAAAAAGCGGTCTGTCAAAAACATTGAAGTAATTCCTTTGCCGGGAGATGAGGCCAGGGTTGCCGTGAAAATAAAATTCAAGAATTTTGTTTTTATCGGTACTCATTCCGACCTTAATGATGAAAAGCGTAAAGAAGGGGCTGTAACCGTATGTGATTTAGTGAAAGACGAAACAAAACCGGTTTTTCTTGCCGGTGATTTGAATGATTCTCATCGTTGGCCCAAAGGCGGAATATCATTTCCTGTGTGGATGAAACAGTTTAAAATCATAAGTGATACGATCGGTAACTCCATTCCGGGAAGAACGGATGGCGGAGCTTTGATCGATTATGTACTTTTACTTGATAATAAAAAGGCTTCGAAGGTTAAGGTTGGCCAGTCATACATAGTGCGCAGCCTTTCCATTGATGGTAAAAAAGTAGATACAAGTGCAGTTTCGGATCATTATCCGGTTTTTGTTGACGTAAAATTATAAATGTTTGATTTCTTATAGCATGGTCTCTTCCCCCTTGCGAATTTCTCTCTCTCGTAAGAGACATACTGTAAAGAGATTATTGGGATTGAATTCATAAAAAATGTTCTAATGCGGAAAGTACTATTATTCTTCACATCCATCCTGTTTTGTGGATGTTCGATTTCTAAACCCGACCAGCCGGTATATGGGTTGGCTGAACGTCTGTTACCGGCAAATAACTCCTCTTTTGTCTTTGAACAGCTCCCTTCCGATTCTGATTTTTTTGAATTGGAGCAGGCTGCAGAAGATAAGATTATCATCAGAGGGAATAATGGCATCTCGATGGCACGTGGGTTGAATCATTATCTTAGGAACTATTGTCACCGTTCTGTTTCGTGGTGCGGTAATAATTTGTCCGACTTGCCGGAGCCGTTGCCTCCGGTGAAAGAAAAGATCAGGATTGACGCTTCTTTTCCTTACCGCTATTATTTGAATTATTGTACTTATAGCTATTCCATGGCTTTCTGGGATTGGGAACGGTGGGAGGCAGAGATTGACCGGATGGCTCTTCAAGGGATCAACATGCCCTTGATGGCTGTGTACGGAGAATATGCCGTATGGCAGAATACGCTTAGAAGATTGAATTTCAGTGAAACGGATATAGCTGCGTTCCTTCCGGGAGCAGGCTATGAAGCATGGTGGCTCATGGGAAATCTGGAAGGATTCGGCGGGCCCGTGAGTCCGGAATTTATTGCAAGACAGACGGACCTGCAACAGAAAATGTTGAAGCGGATGAGGGAGTTAGGGATGAAACCGGTATTTCAAGGATTTTATGGAATGGTTCCCAATGTTTTGAAAAAGAAATATCCCGATGCCCGTATCAAAGAACAGGGGACGTGGCAAGCTTATCAGCGTCCGGCCTTTTTAGATCCGACAGACCCGCTTTTTGATAGAGTGGCAGCTATTTATTACGAAGAACAGAAAAAATTATTTGGAGATGCGGAATTTTTTGGCGGTGATCCTTTTCATGAGGGTGGCACTTCGGAAGGCATTCATGTAAAACTTGCCGCGCAGAAAATATTGCAGGCCATGCGGAAAGTAAACCCGAAAGCGGTCTGGGTCTTACAGGGATGGCAGCATAACCCGGTAAAAGACTTGATGGACGGGTTGAATCCCGGTGAGACAATCATATTGGATCTGATGGCCTGCGAACGTCCCCAGTGGGGAGGAGTCACTACTTCCATGTTTCATAAGCCGGAAGGGCATCAGGATCACCGGTGGATATGGTGCGCTTTACCTAACTTCGGAGGAAAAACCGGGCTACATGGAAAAATGAGCAGTTATGCTTCGGGAGCCGTCTTTGCAAAAGAACATCCGATGGGGAGAAATATTTGCGGTATAGGGACTGCTCCTGAGGGTATCGGAACGGTTCCGGTAGTTTATGATATGGTGTATGATATGGCATGGAGAACGGATAGTATCCAGATTCCCCAGTGGTTGACCAATTATACTTATTATAGGTATGGCATGGAAGATACGAACTGTGATAAAGCGTGGAAAATATTATCCGAAACCGTCTATGAATGCCATAATGAGTTGGGCGGACCGGTAGAATCTTATATTTGCGCCCGTCCTGCAGATACGATCGATCATGTGTCTACGTGGGGCAATGCCAGGATATTTTACGAACCTGTAAAGATGGTAGAGGCATGGGAGTTTTTGTATCAGTCGAGAAACCGATTTAACCATTGCGATACCTATGAATATGATCTTGTCGATGTCACCCGGCAGGTTCTATCCGATTATGCCAAGTATCTGCATAAAGAAATGGTAGAGGCATTTCATCAAAAGAATAAGAATGGCTTTATGAAATATAGCACTGAATTTCTGGATGTCATAAAGGATGAAGACCGCCTGCTGTCCACCCGCAAGGAATTTATGCTTGGCACTTGGTTGACGGAAGCCGAAAATGCAGGTTGTACTCCTGAGGAAAAAAGACGCTTCGTTACGAATGCCAAAAGGCTGGTAACGACATGGACCGACAGGGATTCGGATCTGCATGATTATGCCAATAAGGAGTGGAGCGGGCTGTTGAGTGATTTTTATCTTCCCCGTTGGGAGGCTTATGTAACCTATAAAGCCAGTTTACTGTATGGTAAGAAACTTCCTTATCCGGATTTTGCAGAGATGGAAGAGAAGTGGGTTTTGGCAAACTCTACCTATCTTTCCAAAGTGAATCCGGAAGGGACGATACCGGTTGTCGAAGAACTTCATAAACGCTATTATAAAAAAATAGAACAGGCATATCTGAAATAACGAGAACAAATACATTATGATAAAAAGAAATCGATTGAAATTATTGCTTTCCGGTTTTTTACTTTTACCGGGAATGATATTTGCCCAGCAATTGCCTTATAGGCAAAGCTCTCTTCCGGTATCGGAAAGGGTGGATGATTTGTNNTCTTCCGATATCGGAAAGGGTGGATGATTTGTTGGGACGCATGACTCTGGAAGAAAAAATAGCGCAAATCAGGCATATCCATTCATGGAATGTATTCAATGGTCAGGACTTGGATATGGAAAAGCTCGGGAAATTTACCGGCGGTGTGAGCTGGGGATTTGTAGAAGGATTTCCATTGACAGGAGTTAACTGTAAGAAGAATATGCAGTTGATACAGAAATTTATGGTTGAGAATACGCGTTTGGGGATACCGGTGTTTACCGTTGCGGAGTCATTGCATGGTTCGGTACACGAGGGATCTACTATTTATCCTCAGAATATAGCCATGGGGAGTACTTTCCGCCCTGAACTTGCTTACCGGAAAGCGGCAATGATCACGAAAGACCTTCATGCACAGGGAATGCATCAGGTATTGGCACCCTGCATCGACGTGGTAAGAGATTTGCGGTGGGGACGTGTGGAAGAATCTTTCGGAGAAGATCCTGTATTATGCGGGTTGTTTGGCATTGCCGAAGTAAAAGGGTATATGGACAACGGTATTTCTCCGATGCTGAAACATTATGGCCCTCATGGTAATCCGTTGAGCGGTTTGAATCTGGCTTCTGTAGAATGTGGGCTTCGGGATTTGCATGAGGTATATTTGAAACCGTTCGAGATGGTGATTCGTAATACTCCTGTGTTGGCGGTTATGTCTACTTATAATTCATGGAATCATGTGCCGAATTCTGCTTCGCATTATTTATTGACAGAGGTATTGCGCGGACAGTTCGGATTTAAAGGGTATGTATATTCGGATTGGGGAGCCATTGAAATGTTGAAGACTCTTCATTGCGTGGCGCATAATTCGGAAGAAGCGGCTATGCAGGCTTTCACTGCCGGGCTCGATGTAGAGGCTTCCAGTAATTGTTATCCTTTGTTGGCCGGCCTGATACAGAAGGGGAAGTTGGATGAAGAGGTTTTGAATGAGTCTGTTCGCCGGGTATTGTACGCCAAGTTTAAAATGGGACTTTTCGAAGACCCTTATGGCGAACAGTATTCTCATAGTGAGATGCATGGGGCAGAAAGCATACGGTTGTCGAAAGAGATAGCGGATGAATCGGTTGTCCTGTTGAAAAACGAGAATGGGCTTTTGCCTTTGAATGCCGATAAGTTGAAGTCTGTTGCGGTGATCGGCCCTAATGCAGACCAGGTACAATTCGGAGATTATACATGGAGTCGTAATAACAAAGACGGCGTTACCCCGTTGGAGGGAATCAGGCGATTATTGGGCGGTAAGGCTACTGTCCGTTATGCGAAAGGATGCGATCTCGTTTCATTGAATGCCGGTGGAATAAAGGAGGCCGTAGAAGCGGTACGGAAGAGTGAAGTGGCGATTCTGTTTTGTGGAAGCGCCAGTGCGGCCCTTGCACGTGATTATAAAAGTTCTACCTGTGGTGAAGGTTTTGATTTGAATGATCTGAACCTGACGGGAGTACAGGGGCAGTTGATTAAAGAAGTGTATGAGACCGGAACGCCGGTAGTGTTGGTATTGGTAACCGGAAAACCGTTTGCCATATCTTGGGAGAAGAAACATATTCCGGCTATTTTGACACAATGGTATGCAGGAGAACAAGCAGGAAATTCGATTGCGGATATTTTGTTTGGAAGCATTTCTCCATCAGGAAGACTGACTTTTTCTTATCCTCAGACTACGGGACATTTGCCGGTATATTATAATTATCTTCCTTCCGACAAGGGCTTTTACAAAAATCCCGGAAGCTATGAATCTCCGGGAAGAGATTATGTGTTTTCCTCTCCGGACGCTCTTTGGGCTTTTGGTCATGGGCTGACTTATACTTCTTTTGTATATAAGAATCTAAGGACAGACAAAGAACATTATGGACTCAATGATACGATATACATTGATGTCGATATTAAAAATACAGGAAAGAGAGAAGGGAAAGAGGTCGTGCAGTTGTATGTGAATGATAAGGTTAGTACCGTGGTAACTCCTGTAAAGCAACTGCGGGATTTTAAGAAAGTGGATGTTGAGGCTGGAAAAACAGAAACGGTGAAACTGAAAGTCGCAGTGAACGATCTTTATATTGTAAATGCCGGAAATAAAAGGGTAGTTGAACCGGGAGAGTTTGAGTTACAGGTGGGGGCTGCGTCAGACAATATTCTTCAATCGAAAGTAGTCTCCGTCGGTGAATTTGTATCCACCGCTTTGGTAGAAGAACAAAAAATACTAAAGAGCAGTAAGACGATTTCCGTTCATGGAGAAGTAAGGGATGTACAGGCCACTTTGATAGGGAAGGTAAATATTTATGCCAAGAGCACGGGAGAACTTCTTGGGAAGAGCGATGACAGGGGCTGCTATCGGATGGATGTAGGGAATAAGGAAGTATTGATATTTAGTAAAAAGGGATATCAGAATCTGGAAGTACCGGTCGATAATCAAGAGGTTGTAAATGTGCGTATGAACTATGGTGACAATTGAAACTGAAAAAATAATTATTAATTAAATCTGTGATATATGAGAATCAAGCCTTTTTGTCTGATACCACTCTTTTCTTTGGTGTTTTTTGCTTGTGGGGAGAAGATGGTTGTGAAACCTTATAATGAAGGTCTTCACATAATTCCCGAACCTGAGAGAATCACTCAACAGACGGGAGAATTTGTTTTAAATCCTAACACGCTTTTTATTATCGATAATGATACGCTCGATGCGGTTGCCGGTTATTTTAAATACAAGATAAAGCAATCTACCGGTTATCAACTTGCTGACGGACAGGAAGCAGAACGGAATTATATTCGTCTGGCTTTGGATACTACTTTAAACCTGAAAGAGGAAGGGTATAAATTAGCCGTGCTTCCTGAAGGAATTTGGGTACGGTCACAGTCCCCGCAAGGAATTTTTTATGGGATGCAGACGGTGATGCAACTTTTGCCTGCCGAGATAGAGAGTGGACAGGTTATAAATAATATTGTATGGGCTATGCCGTGTGTCGAGATAGAAGACGAACCGGCTTATTCCTATCGCGGGATGATGCTGGATGTCAGCCGGCATTTTCATGATGTGGCTTTTGTCAAGAAGCAGTTGGATATCATGGCTATGTTTAAGCTGAACCGTTTTCATTGGCATCTTACGAATGATCATCTGTGGACGATTGAAATAAAGAAATATCCCCGCCTTACCGAAGTGGGTTCAGTGCGTCGTAATGCTGACGGAAGTATACACAAAGGTTTTTATACACAGGAACAGATTAAGGAGGTGGTTGCTTATGCGGCAGAAAGGTTTATAACGGTCATTCCGGAAGTCGAATTACCCGGACATGCTTTGGCCGCTCTGACGGCTTATCCGGAATTGTCATGTACCGGTGGTCCTTTCCAGTTGAGAAACAAGTGGGGGGTGGAAGAGGATGTATATTGCGCAGGTAATGAACAGACCTTTAAATTTTTGGAAGATGTAATCAATGAGGTCGCATCTTTATTTCCAGGTAAATATTTTCATATAGGAGGAGACGAATGTCCCAAAGTGAGGTGGAATGCTTGTCCGAAGTGCCGGAAGCGCATGCGGGATGAAAAGTTGAAAGATGCCCATGAGTTACAGAGTTATTTTGTACACCGGATCGAGAAAGTAGTGTTGGCACATGGCAAGCGCATGGTAGGCTGGGATGAGATTCTTGAAGGCGGACTGGCACCTACGGCGACCGTAATGTCGTGGCGTGGGGAGGAAGGTGGTATCGAGGCCGCTTCCATGGGGCACGATGTGATAATGACACCTGCCAAATGGTTGTATTTGGATTTTGGGCAGGGGAATATCGAAGTGGAGCCTATTACAATTAATTTTAAGACTTTGCTGAGCAAAACCTATCATTACAATCCTGCGTCCGAAAAAATACCGGCGGAACAACGCTCACATGTGATAGGAGCACAGGGTAATATGTGGGCAGAATATGCCGTCAATCCGGATCATACGGAATACATGCTTTATCCGAGACTGTTGGCGGTAGCGGAACTTACCTGGACACCTGCCGATAGAAAAGATTATGCATCTTTTGAACGTCGTCTGGATAATCAATTGGTACGCTTGGACGAACATCATATTCATTATCACATTCCATTGCCCGAAGGGCCGATGGCCGATCGTGTGGCAATTGTCGGTCCGGATACGCTTAGTTTCTCGAATAGCCGCAATCTTCCGATGGTATATACACTGGATGGAAGCGAACCGGCGGTTCATTCCAAACGCTACAGCGCTCCCATTGTTGTAGACGGCAATCAGACTATACGTATTGCAACCCTTCTTTCTTCGGGCAAAATGAGCAGAGTGCGTACGATAGAAGTAGTGAAAGAACCCTTATGGCCGTCTTACAAAGAGAGGACTGAACCAGGAGTGTCTTTGATGTATGCAGAGGGTGATTTTTATTTTGTGAAAGATACGGAAAACGCTGCTTGGAAGGATGAAAAGATAGTAGACGATTTCAATTTGAAACCAGTTTTAGAAGATAAGGGGGCATTCTGCTATACCGGATATTTTGATGTGCCTCAAGACGGAGTCTATTATGTATCTACCGAGATGGACGAGTTGCAGATAGACGGTAAAGTGGTATTGAGTAATGACGGTAAATTGGTACGTCATTCACACACGCGTACATCTCTTGCTTTGGAGAAGGGCAAACACGCTTTCCGATTGTTGTTTATTAACAATAATATTGGCGGATATCCGCGTATTTGGAATAATAAAGGTTTTGTAATGGCCGGGAAAGGAGAAGATTTTCAAACTCCGGTAACTTTGTTTCATTAAGTTTTAGTATTCAGGATAACAAACAGGAGAGCCGATTCCATATGGATGTGGAAACCGGCTCTCTTTTTTTATAAATTTCTTTTCGGGTTGTTTCTTTTAAAAAGAATTCCGTTCCTTTGCATAGGAAAATCAATTGAAGGAAAATATGAGAAGTTTTGCATCCGATAATAATTCCGGTGTACATCCTTTGGTGATGGAAGCACTGGCTTTGGCGAATCAGAATCATGCATTGGGATATGGTGATGACCCTTGGACGGAAGGAGCTGTCCGGAAAATCAGAGAAACATTTACGGCCGACTGTGAGCCCCTGTTTGTTTTTAACGGTACGGGCAGCAATGTCGTTGCCTTGCAGTTGATGACGCGTCCTTATCAATCTATCCTATGTGCCGAGACTGCACATATATATGTGGATGAATGCGGCTCTCCCGTAAAGATGACCGGTTGTCAGATCCGGCCGGTGGCAACTCCGGACGGAAAGCTCACTCCGGAGTTGATTCGTCCATATCTTCATGGCTTTGGCGACCAACATCATTCCCAGCCGGGAGCTGTTTATCTGTCCCAGTGTACCGAATTAGGCACTGTGTATACTCCCGATGAGCTGAAAGCAATTACTTTGTTGGCCCATCAATACGGGATGCGTGTCCATATGGATGGTGCCCGTATTGCCAACGCTTGTGCCGCCCTTCGTCTTTCTCTGAAAGAGTTGACGGTAGATTGCGGGATCGATGTGCTTAGTTTCGGCGGTACCAAAAATGGACTGATGATGGGAGAGTGCGTGGTCATCTTTGATGATGCCTTGAAAGAGGAAGCGCGGTTTATCCGTAAGCAGTCGGCACAATTAGCTTCGAAGATGCGTTATCTCTCTTGCCAGTTCACCGCTTATCTCACGGATGATCTTTGGTTGAAAAATGCATCTCATGCCAATCGTATGGCGCGTAGGCTCTATGATGCTTTGAAAGATTATCCCGGTGTCTGTTTTACTCAAAAGGTGGAAAGTAATCAACTGTTTCTTACTATGCCCCGTTCTGTGATAGACAGAATGCTTGAATCTTATTTTTTCTATTTTTGGAATGAGGAGAACAATGAGATTCGCCTGGTTACTTCATTTGACACGACAGAGGATGATATCGACCGTTTTATTCTTTTGCTGAATTCCTGATATTTTTTTGTTTAAGGATAAAATAATAAAGGTTCGGACTTTCACAGGTGCGAACCTTTTTTTATGATAATTAATTTCGGATTGAAATCTTAAGTTTTGAAATACTTGGAAAATATAACTTGACGTTTTGGAAAATATTCTGAACTTAATGCATATATTTACCGCATAAATACGGCATTGATTTATGACTCACAATGTATCTTTGGGGAATGAGGCTGTGATGACTCATTTATGGCTTTATGGATTGCTGGTTCTAATGGGGGTAGTAATCGTATGTTTATTGTATAAACTTCATGAGTTGCGAAGTAAGGGGGTAAAAGAACGGGATTATCACCGTTTTCTGTTTGACATACTCGATAATCTTCCCTTTCCTGTGATGGTAAAGGATATTGAAAATGAATTCAAATATGCTTATTGGAACAAAGAATCCGAGTTACAGTCGGGCATTAAGTGTGAAGATGCTGTCGGACGTAGTGATTATGACATCTACGGCAAGGAGCGGGGACGGTATTACCGGGCTGTTGATGAAGATTTGGTCAAAATAGGTAAGCCTTATCGTGCAGAGGAACACTATGTCACTACCGATGGAGTCGATCATGATACGATTGTGATGAAATCCATATTTTCCCGTGGGGTGTCCGGTAAGTGGTTGTTGGTAACCCGATGGGAAATCAGTCAGTTAAAAAGATATGAAAGAGAGTTGCTGATTGCCAAAAACCAGTTGGAAAGTGCCATTAAAAAACAGAACTTGGCATTGAAGAGTATTGATTTCGGATTGATTTATATTGATAAAGATTATAGGGTACAATGGGAAGAGACGACGCATCTGAAAAATCTGGTTTCCGGACGGCATTACACCCCCGGAATGATCTGTTATCGGACCAGTGCTTTGCGAGACCAACCTTGTGAACATTGTGCTTTCAAAGAAGCGATCGAGCAGAAAAGAATTGTGCGCCACACCGTACGGGTGGAGGATGTTGATTTTGAGGTAACGGGCACTCCTGTGTATGCTGATGATAATAAGGAGGTGATAGGCGGTTTGTTACGGTTTGAAGATATAACGGAGAAATTAAAGCTTGACCAGGCACTGCGGGAAGCCAAGGAGAAAGCAGAAGAATCGAATCGGCTGAAGTCTGCTTTCCTTGCCAATATGAGTCATGAAATCCGTACCCCTCTGAATGCGATTGTGGGGTTTTCCGATATGATTTCCCAAATAGATGATCCGGAGGAGAAGCAGGAATACATGAAGATAATTGCAGTGAATAACGAACTGCTCTTGCAACTGATAGATGATATTCTCGATTTGTCGAAGATCGAGGCGGGTACTATGGACTTTTCTTATTCCACGACTGATGTAAATCAACTGTTAGACTCTATTTGTCAGCAGATGAATCAAAAAGAGCACTCGGCAGATGTGAAGATTGTGTTTACGGAAAGAGTACCGGAGTGTACAATAATGACGGATCGTCTTCGTCTGTCACAAGTGATGATTAATTTTATTAGCAATTCCATGAAGTTTACCGAACGGGGAACCATATCTATAGGCTATCGGTTGGATGAAACAAAAGATGAGATATACTTTTTTTGTAAAGACACCGGCATTGGTATTGCTACTGATAAAATAGAACAGGTGTTTGAACGGTTTGTGAAGCTGAATACTTTTGTGAAGGGTACCGGATTGGGGCTGGCTATTTGTCGTGTCATTGTAGAGCGTTTGGGAGGAACGATCGGTGCCGAGTCGGAAGAGGGCAAAGGTTCCTGTTTTTGGTTTCGGATGCCGGTGGCTTTGCTTTAGGAATGGGAGTATGAAGATTTCTTAAAAATTGAACCTAAATACTATGTTGGCGTGTTATTTGTGAACGTTTATAGTAGTGAAACGTTTAAAATATAAAAGCATGGCCTATATAGATTATTACAAAATTTTAGGAGTTGACAAAAGTGCTTCTCAAGATGATATAAAGAAGGCTTTTCGTAAGTTGGCCCGTAAGTATCACCCGGATTTAAATCCGAACGACCCGAGCGCAAAGGATAAGTTTCAGGAGATAAACGAGGCTAATGAAGTGTTGAGCGATCCGGAAAAACGTAAGAAGTACGATGAATACGGTGAGCATTGGAAGCATGCCGATGAGTTTGAAGCGCAGAAGCGGGCGCGGCAGCAAGCAGGTGCCGGCGGTGGATTCTCCGGTTTCGGAGGAGGTGATGAGAACGGATATTGGTATTCGTCCGACGGGCAAGGCTTTTCCGGATCAGGTGGTGAAGGATTTTCTGATTTCTTTGAATCCATGTTTGGAGGGCGTGCCAGAGGAGGGCGTAGCAGTGCCGGTTTCCGTGGACAGGACTTTAACGCAGAACTGCATTTGTCTCTTCGTGATGCTGCCGAGACCCATAAACAGGTGTTGACAGTGAATGGGAAGAACGTCCGCATTACCATTCCGGCAGGTGTAGCCAATGGACAGGTGATCAAATTAAAAGGTTACGGTGGCGAAGGTATCAACGGAGGTCCTGCAGGAGACTTATACATCACGTTTGTGATTCCGGAAGATCCTGTGTTCAAACGTCTGGGTGACGACCTTTATATCGATGTTTCGTTGAATCTTTATACGGCCGTATTGGGAGGTGAACAGGAGGTAGATACGTTGAATGGCAAAGTGAAACTGAAAGTAAAACCGGAAACGCAGAACGGTACGAAAGTACGGTTGAAAGGAAAAGGTTTTCCTGTCTATAAGAAAGAAGGACAATTTGGCGATTTAATTGTGACTTATAATGTCAAAACGCCTACTAATCTGACAGATAGGCAGAAAGAGTTGTTCCGGGAATTACAGAGTATGAACTAAAAAAAGAATCAGCACTATGCAGACCGAATTAATTATAGTCAGTGAATATTGTCACAAATGTCAAATCGAGCCCTCGTTTATTGATTTGTTGCAAGAAGAAGGGTTGATTGAAATCCGGACCGAAGGAGATGAACATTATCTGCTCGTGTCACAACTTCCGGAGGTGGAACGCTACAGTCGGATGTATTACGATTTATCTATCAATATGGAAGGTATCGATGCTATCCATCATCTTCTGGAGAGAATGGAGGGGATGCGTCGGGAAATGAACTCGCTCCGTAACCAGCTTCTTGTTTATAGAAAGCATGAGCTGGAAGAAACGGAATGGTGAAAAGAAACAGGAAAGGCGGAATGATTACCTATTTAATATGAAAAATGCCCGGCTTGTTGATGAGGCCGGGCATTTTTATATTGGATAATATCGGTTTACCGCTTATTTTCTGTAGTAAGCCAGATCGTCTTTATCGAATTTACGGATAAAGTTGATATGCTTTTCTACTTCACTTTCGGCATAACGGACAAATACTTGTGCAGATGTACCGAACAGTTCTGCGTTTTTAGAAGCATCCTGTACCATCAAGTGTCCCATGATGGTGTAAGCAGCCATTTCTACAAGGCGGCGTGCACAGAAATCGAGTAATTCCTGATCTTTGGCTTCTGTAACTTGCGCTACACAAGCTGCATATTTGCTCGCCATACTCTTCAGGCGATTGTGCAAGCCTTCCATCTCCGGAGCTACTATTGCATTTTCATATTCTTTGATGCGGTTGAGGTAAGCACCGGTCGTTACGTAGCGGATTGCTGCTACTACCTGCAACTGGGTAGTTCCTTCGTAGATAGAAGTGATACGTGCATCCCGGTAGATACGTTCGCAGGCATAGTCTTTCATAAAACCGGAACCACCGTGTATCTGAATACAGTCGTAAGCATTCTGATTGGCAAATTCGCTACCCATACCTTTAGCCAGTGGGGTAAAGCTGTCTGCCAGTTTGGCAAAGGTCTTTTGTTCGGCACGTTCTTCCGGAGTCAGTTTACGTTCTTTGGCAATATCATCCAATGCTTTGTAGATGTCGACAAAGCGGGAAGTCTCGTACAATAAAGCGCGCGTAGCATCCAGTTTGGCTTTCATCAAAGACAGGATTTCGGCTACGGCCGGGAACTCGATGATTGCTTTTCCAAACTGTTTACGATCTTTTGCATAGGCCAATGCTTCATTATAAGTGGCCTGCAGGATACCTACCGACTGTGCTGCGATGCCCAGACGGGCACCGTTCATCAGGGCCATTACATATTTGATAAGTCCTAATTTCCGGTCACCGCAAAGCTCTGCTTTGGCATTCTTATATACGAGTTCGCAAGTAGGAGAGCCCTTGATACCCATTTTGTTTTCGATACGGCGAACGCTAACACCGCCGTTACGTTTGTCATAAATGAACATGGACAAGCCACGGCCGTCATGAGTTCCCTCTTCCGAGCGTGCCAGTACGAGGTGGATATCAGAGTCACCGTTCGTGATAAAACGTTTCACACCGTTCAGATACCAGCATTGGTCTTTCTCACTGTAGGTAGCTTTCAGCATGACAGCCTGAAGATCGGAACCGGCATCCGGTTCGGTCAAGTCCATAGACATGGTTTCACCTTGGCACACACGGGTGATGTAGCGTTTCTTCTGATCTTCGTTTGCGAATTCATAAATTGTTTCTGCACAATCCTGCAATCCCCAAAGGTTCTCGAATCCGGCATCACTGCGGCTTACGATGTCGGCAGCCATGATGTACGGAGTGATCGGGAAGTTCAGGCCGCCGAAACGGCGTGGCATAGCCATACCCATCAAACCGGCTTTGCGGCAGGCTTCCAGATTGGCAGCAGTACCGCTGGCATAGGTCACACGGTTATTGGCACATACCGGTCCTTCGTGATCAACGCCTTCGGCATTGGGAGCGATGATGTCGCCACATATTTCACCTACAATTTCCAACACTTTGTCGTAGCTGTCCATTGCATCTTCAAAATCTACCGGAGCGTAGTCGAAGTTATCTTTATCTGCATAGTTGCGCTCTTTCAGCTCAACGATTCTCTTCATCAGCGGATGGCTCAAGTGATGCTTGAGTTCCGGCGTATCTAAATAAAAGTTAGCCATTTCTTACTTACTATTTTGTTTATAATACTTGATCATCTTCGGCACGACTTCTTCGATGCTTCCGTTGATTACGTAATCCGCAATCGTATTGATCGGTGCTTCGGGATCGCTGTTGATGGAGATGATAATACCACTTTCCTGCATACCGGCGATGTGCTGGATTTGTCCTGAGATACCGCAAGCGATATACAGTTTCGGACGAACCGTAACACCGGTCTGACCGATCTGCCGGTCATGGTCGATGAAACCGGCATCCACTGCGGCACGGCTGGCACCTACTTCGGCATTCAGCACTTTGGCGAGTTCGAACAACAAGTCGAAATTTTCTTTGGAGCCTACTCCGTAGCCACCGGCAATGATGATCGGCGAACCTTTCAAATTGTTCTTTGCCTTTTCTACGTGACGTTCGATTACTTTCACTACATAGTCCGTATCGGCTACATATTTCTTCACATCATGACGGATCACTTCTCCCTTATAATCGGCAGAAAGGATTGCTTTTTTCATCACACCTTCGCGGACAGTCGCCATTTGCGGACGGTGTTCCGGATTCACAATCGTAGCAACGATGTTACCGCCGAAAGCCGGACGGATCTGATATAACAGGTTCTTATAAACTTTTCCTGCTTTTTTGTCTTCATGGTCACCGATTTCGAGTGAAGTACAGTCGGCTGTCAAACCACTGGTCAGTGCGGAAGATACGCGTGGTCCGAGGTCGCGACCGATAACGGTAGCGCCCATCAGGCAGATTTGCGGTTGTTCTTCTTTAAACAGATTTACGAGGACAGAAGTGTGTGGAAGAGAAGTATAAGGGTAAAGTCCTTCACCGTCGAATACGTGGAGTTTGTCTACGCCATACGGCAGGATTTGTTTTTCAATGTCTTTGAGACCGCTTCCCACAACTACGGCTTCGAGTGCGCAGTTCAGTTCGTTAGCTAACGAGCGGCCTTTGGTCAGAAGTTCGAGGCTTACATCCGCGATGATACCTTCTTCTATTTCGCAATATACAAATAAGTTATTCATATTTTTAAGTAGTTAGTAGTTGGAATATAGCAGCAAGTAGTAAAAACACTTCTACTGTATTCCGACTTCTTAGCCAATGGTGTGGTTAGCTAACAGTTCAACAATCAGGTTTTCTACATCATGGTCGCTGCCAGTGATCGTTTTACTCTCTTTTGCCTGGAACACGATGTTCTGGATGGTTTTCACCTTGGTTGGTGAACCACTGAGACCACATTGTTCAAGGTCACCGTTTACATCGGCTACACTCCATTCTACGAGATTCAGATAATCGCGTTTATCATAAAGGTCGGTGTAATCCAGATTGCCTTGTTGTTTCTCGGTGACTGTTTTGGCATGTTTGTACTTCTGTACGAGTTTGGCATTACGCGGACGGCAGGGAGCAGCACTTCCGTTAACGGTAATCACGATAGGCAACGGGCCTTCTACCGTTTCAATGCCACCGTCGATGTGACGTTTTACAGTAATGTGTCCGTCGGCTACTTTCAAGATTTCTTCAGCGTATGTAATCTGAGTCAGACCTAACTTTTCTGCCACCTGCGGACCTACCTGTGCGGTATCTCCATCGATAGCCTGACGACCACCGATGATAATGTCACATTCACCTATTTTTTTGATGGCAGTGGCCAGGGCATACGATGTGGCCAATGTATCGGCACCGGCAAATGCACGGTCGGTCAACAGATAACCGTTATCGGCACCACGGAAAAGTCCTTCACGAATAATATCGGCTGCACGGCCCGGTCCCATTGTAAGAATGGTAACGGTGGAGCCCGGATGGGCATCTTTCAATCGGAGAGCCTGCTCAAGGGCATTCAGGTCTTCGGGGTTGAAGATGGCAGGGAGTGCCGCACGGTTAATGGTTCCGTCGGCTTTCATGGCATCCTTCCCAACATTACGTGTGTCGGGAACTTGTTTTGCCAATACAACAATTTTCAAACTCATGTTATTAATTTTAGTATTAGTATTTCTACAAGTTAGTAGCCAGTAGTCGGTAGTAAGGATCTTGCTATCAAACTATCCGGTTAACTATCAGCGTGCAAATTTACGGAAACAGTTGGTTCTGACAAGAAAACCGTTAAGAAAATGCACATCATTAAGGTTTTTGAGCAATTATAGGCTGATTCCAAAGACGAAATAAGCGGTGCTTTCGTAGGGGTTGAAGCCTAACTTTCCGAAAATGGGGAAAGAAAAACGGTTGCTGACCTGTATTTCGCGGGAAATGCTGAGAGCGATATTATTCACATTGAACTTGTCGGCGTATTCGCCCTCCCACGGAGTGAATCCGGCTTCTACAGACAGGTCGAATCCTTTCAGGCTGAAGGGGTAGGAGAATTCGCAATAGCTGGACCAGGCGCGTTTACCGTCTTCGCGATAATCATTACCGGCAAAAACGGTATACCAGGAGGCGGTAAGAGGAAATTTTTCGCTGATGGTATATCCGGCTCCTGCTTCGAATGTATGCCCGCTGCTGTGTGCCGCATAGTTGAAGTAGTCGAATGGTTCCTCTTCGCTTTGCTCAAAATAGTTGGTGACGTTCAGAGTCAGTCTTTTGAACTGGTATTCCAGCGTAAGGTCTATCTCATTGTTTTCGTTACGGAATTCGGTAGAGCCCCATGCAGAGAGGGTGAAACCTCCCATTGTTATACCTAATGTGGGCTGTACGGCGGCATTGCCGCATTTCATACCGCGCCACATGTAGCTGCTCACAAAATCGGCATTGATAAAAATATCTTGTGTGTACGCTGTGAAAGAGTACATGAATAGTAGGAGGGAGAGTATATATTGTTTTTTCATTTTGTCAGAGTTATTTGTTTAGGCTGCAAAGATAGTGGTTTTTGGAAAGTAATTGTACATGTCGTTCTCATTCACTTGAAATATCTGTTTTTTTGTTTTGACCTTTCGAGTTTCGGTAACATGTGTCTTAATACGGTATTTATATTTCTATCCGATAGGACGCATTTGGTAAAACGATTGAAACACTTTTAGCTTGCGTGGAGTTCACAGATAAAAAAGGCCCGTTCGCTGATTCTTTTTTCCGGAGTTTTCCCTAATTCCTATTTTCGTAATATAAATGTAATATGGAGCCGGGACATGGATATACAAACTGCACTTTCCGCATTTTTACCTGTTTCTTTGGAAGAAATGAGCGGTATCCGTCTGATGAACCGTACGGATACGAAATTTGTCACTTCGTTGGATAAATTATCACTTATCCTACAATTTGCCGTTACGGATTATCGGGTACAGGAAGTGGAGGGTACACGAAACATTGCTTATCGTACTGTGTATTTGGATACTTCCGGCAGGGATATGTATATGGCTCATCAGAATGGGCATCGGGTACGTGAAAAGATTCGCGTGCGTACGTATGTATCTTCTGGTCTGACATTTCTGGAAGTGAAGAATAAAGATAATAAAGGAAGAACGGACAAACGGCGTATCCGGGTAGGAAATATACATTCTTTGTATACCGACGGGGCAGAAGGGTTTTTGGAGAAGCATGCCTGGTATCATTTGTCGGAATTGAAACCATGGTTGGAAAATAATTTTTATCGGATTACATTGGTCAATAAAGCGATGACGGAACGACTCACTATTGATACAGACATCTGTTTCTGTAACCTTCAGACCGGGAAGGAGGCGGCATTGAACAGAATGGTAATCATTGAGTTGAAACGGGACGGAAGAACCTTTTCACCCATTCGTGAAGTTTTGCGTAACCTCCATATACAACCTTCCGGAATAAGTAAATATTGCATGGGCACAGTACTTACTTCTCCTACTGTTAAGCATAATAGGTTTAAGCAGAAGATAAGAGTAGTTGGGAGGATACAGGAAATCGTATTTTAAGATGGAACAACATCCCCATGTTTTACTTTAAAACATCCGGATGTTGTTCTGGAAAACATGGGGATGTTGTTGCTCAAAACATGGGGATGTTCAGGGAACTGAATTCTGAAGATGAATTGATAAATATGATAGATTTCTGACAATGAGTATATTATATTGAAAATAATAAGAAATATAGTAAGCGTATGAATGAACTAAGTGAACTCTCTTTTATTGAAACTCCGTTGATGGACAGGATTGGTTTTCTGCAACTGTTGTTGCGCTTTTTATTCAATCTGCTGGTGGTTTCCGTTATTCTTCGTTGCTTTTATTATCCTAAGAGCAAGCGGCGCGATTATTACTTCACCTTTACACTGATCAGTATCAGCATCTTCCTGATGATTTTCTTGTTGGGGAGCGTTAAGTTGAAGATCGGTTTTGCATTGGGGCTTTTTGCCATATTCGGTATTATCCGTTATCGTACGGAATCCATGCCGGTACGTGAAATGACCTATCTTTTTGTCATCATAGCCATCTCGGTAATTAATGCATTGGCGGTTGAAATCAGCTATGCCGAGCTGTTGGGTACGAACCTCCTTTTTGTGTTCAGCATCTGGCTTTGTGAGAGTAACCGGTATTTACGTCATGTTTCCTGTAAACTGGTGCAATATGACCGTATCGAATTGATTCATCCGGATAGAAAAGATGAATTACTGAAAGATTTGCGGGAACGTACCGGACTCGATATTATCCGTGTGGAGGTGGGGCATATCGATTTCTTGCGCGACTCGGCTATACTGAAACTTTATTATGAACCGGTGAGTGATGAAGTCAATACGATCGATGCGCTTATCAAAATACCACGTGACGATGAGTAGGTGGCAGCTTGTAGGGATAGTCATCGTTTTTTTGTGTACCGGTGTGGGGCAATTGTGCGCACAGAGTGATGATCTCGGATTATGGGCGAACGCGGAAGTAAAAAAGAAAATCTTTCCGGGGCTGGATGCTTCTCTTGAAGGAGAATTTCGTTTACGCGATAACATGAGGACAATAGATCGCTGGGGAGGGACGGCAGGACTTTCTTACAAGCTGTTTTCTTTTCTGAAAGCAAGTGCTGGGTATACCTATATTTATTATAATCATCCGGATAAAACGACCAAGAAGGAAAACTATATTCCCGAATACGGGTCGCCCAGACATCGCGTGAGCGTGGCATTGACGGGAAGTTACAAATGGAACAGGTTTGAATTCTCACTGCGTGAACGGTATCAATATACCTATCGGGTGGGACTTTCCGTACCCAAGTATAATCTTGAAGAACAGATACGGAAAGAGAATGAAGAAATTCCGGCAAAGTCCGTTCATGTTCTTCGTTCCCGGTTGCAGGTGGAATATGATATAAGGAAGAGCCCTTTTAAACCCTATACTTCCTGTGAATGGTATCATTCGCTGAATGGTGAGGGGTTCAAGAAGATACGTTGGACGCTTGGGACATCTTACAAATTGAACAAGAAGAATACGTTTGATTTATGCTACCGTTATCAGAATGAGGCGGATGAAGATGAGGCCGACGGACATGTGATAGGAGTGGGATATTCGTTTAAGTTTTAAGGAGAAGTAACTATGATGATAGAAATGAAAAAGATAAAATTGTTCATTGGTATAGCTGCATGGTTGGCCGTATCTACCTGTTGCTCTACCGATCCGTTTGCCGACTGGGGGACTGAAACCGAAAGCGGTCAGCCGGTACTTCCGGATGGTACGGATACATCGGATGGGGGAAGTGGCTCCTTTGACGGGACAGGCACGTTATTTGATTTTGAGGTTGTCATCGACGATACGGATATGAGTGGTGATGATATAGATGAAACCATTGTAGCGGACAAGAATAATGAGAACTATGATGATTTCATTGAGAACTCGGAATTTTCTTCTACGGTCGAAATAGCTTATTCCGGCACATCAGCAACGGTGATAAGCAATGTTGAAGGGGTTGATATCTCTCAGGACGGGGCGCATGTGGTGGTAACTTCTACTGTGAAGAAAGTAGAATATATACTTTCCGGTGTAACCACCGATGGCTCATTTAAAGTATATAGCGACAATAAGTTCAAGTTGACTCTGAACGGGGTGAATATTGTGAATCCTTCCGGAGCTGCTATCAATATTCAGAGTGGAAAGAGAGTATTTGTGGTTTCTCCGGACGGGACGGAGAATACACTTGTTGATGGTTCTTCTTATGTGTTGACCGATGGCGAAGATATGAAAGGATGCTTCTTCAGCGAAGGACAGCTTATTTTTAGTGGAGGAGGCAAACTGCGTGTTACCGGTAATTATAAACATGGTATATGCAGTGACGATTATGTCAGGTTCCGGCAAGGGAGCCGTGTGACAGTTGTAGGAGCGGTGAAAGACGGTATACACGTCAACGATGCCGTCGTTATTGGGGGAGGAATATTGAATATTACGGCCACAGACGATGGTATTCAGTGTGAGAAAGGTCCGATAAGTGTCACTGGAGGACGGACTACGGTTATTACTACGGGTAATGCTGTTTATGAAGATAGCGATATTTCTTCCTCTTCCTGCATCAATGGCGGCACGACGTTTGCCATGACTGCCGGCACTGTGCTTCTGAAGAGTAGCGGATCGGCCGGGAAAGGCCTGAACTGCGATGGTGAGATATATCTTTATGGAGGTACGTTGCGAGTTGTCACTACCGGGAAACAATACGTATACGGGCGGCTCGACTCTTCGGCTAAAGGCATTAAAAGTAAAAGCAGTCTGACTATAGAAAGCGGTACCATATGGGTGAGAGCGACCGGTGGCGAAGGCAGTGAGGGCATCGAAAGTAAAAATGTGATGACTATTAATGGAGGTGACATAGCCGTATATGCCTATGACGATTGCTTAAATGCCAGCAACAATATTACCATAAACGGAGGAAGTGTCTATTGTTATAGCACTGGCAATGACGGTGTCGATTCCAATGGAACGTTAACCATCACCGGTGGAACGGTTGTTGCTTCCGGTACGGCCTCGCCCGAAGACGGGTTTGATTGTGATCAGAATACCTTTAAAATAACGGGTGGCACTGTTTTAGGTATTGGAGGAGGAACAAGCACGCCTACAGCCAATTCTTGTACCCAACGAAGTGTAATTTACGGTGGTTCCGGTTCGGCGGGGCAATATATCGGTATCCAGTCTTCGGATGGTACAAATCTGATGACTTACATGATTCCGCGTACTTATCAGCAGATGACATTGCTTTTTAGCAGTCCGCAGTTGGAAAACGGTAGTTATACCATTTATACGGGTGGTTCTGTGACCGATGGTTCTTCGTTTTACGGATTGTATACCGGAGCGATTTATGACGGTGGTACGCAAGCGGCAACTTTTACTGCTAATTCAATGGTTACTCAGATCGGTTCTGCTTCCGGTGGTGGTAATCCCGGTGGAGGCGGTGGGCCTGGTGGGGGACCCGGCGGTTGGGGATGGTAATAACAGCCGGATTAGCGATAAAAACATGCCCTTTGTCTATTCTCTTTGCAGAAAGCGGATAAAGGGCTTATATTTGTATCATTCTTATTTTATTAAGTGATGAGACGAATCAACAGACAGCATTTACCGGAGCAGGTTATTTATCTCGTAATCTGGCTTATTGTATTTCTTGTGCCGATTGTGGGTGACTACTATAATGCCGCAACCAGCACGAAGGTTACGTTTAACTGGAGTTTCGTTCGGGTGGCCTGGCTGATGATGCTTCCTTTCTTCTTACTTTTTGTAGCTAATAATTATCTTTTGGTTCCATATCTACTGTTTCGTAAAAAATATGTGGCATATGCATCTTCTTTGCTTGTCATTATTGTTTTACTTTTTGGTATTTATCCGCACCTTGCCCGTCCTCCTTATGACAATCGTTTCAAACAACAGAACCCTCCTCCTATGGAGCAGCGGATGCCGGAAGAACATTCATTAACGAAGCACCCTGCGATGCAGGAACCATTTTTACAAGGGGAGGATTCTGCGTCTTCTATGCAGCATCCTTCGGAAAGAAATGATCGTGCGGACAAAGGGAGGGGACCGCGTGACAGAATGGAACGCCGGGCTCCCAATGATTTTGACTTACATGCTCCTTTTCCTTTGCCGGGACCTGCGCTTGTACGTATGGCTATGGCCGTCCTACTGGTCGGTTTCAATATCGCCATCAAATTGATGTTTAAATCTCTGCGCGATGAACAGACTTTGAAAGAACTGGAACATAAACGCCTGCAATCAGAACTGGAATATCTGAAATATCAGATAAACCCCCATTTTTTTATGAATACGCTCAATAACATCCATGCTCTGGTAGACATCGATGCAACGAAAGCGAAAAAAGCATTGGTAGAACTTTCTAAGCTGATGCGTTATGTACTGTATGAGACCAGTAATAAGACCATCTTGCTTTCTCGTGAGATACAGTTTTTGGATAATTATATCGAATTGATGAAACTCCGGTATATAAATAAGGTGGGTATTGAAGTTTCTTTACCGCATGAGGTGCCGGAAGTACAGATTCCGCCTTTACTTTTTATCTCTTTTATAGAGAATGCCTTCAAACACGGTGTCAGCTACCGTAAAGATTCGTTCATCCATATTTCTATGGAACTGGATGGAGACAAGCTCCTTTTCCGATGTAGCAACAGTAATCGGCGGAAAGAAGGTGGACAGTATCACGGTATCGGTCTTGAGAATATTCGTAAACGTCTCCGGTTACTTTTTGGAAACGATTATACACTTTCTATTGATGAGACGGACGACTGTTTTAGTGTTTTACTTATAATACCTCTTTTATGATGAAATGTCTGGCTATTGATGATGAACCGTTGGCGTTGGCACAATTATCGGAATATATTTCCCGGGTTCCTTTTTTGTCCTTAGTGAAGTCTTGCCACGATGCATTCGAAGCTATGGATGTATTGGCACGGGAAGAGGTCGATTTGATATTTGTGGATATAAATATGCCCGATCTTAATGGGCTTGATTTTGTCCGTTCGCTGGTGGTAAAACCACTGATTGTGTTTACTACTGCTTATTCGGAATATGCCGTTGAGGGGTTTAAGGCAGATGCGGTAGATTATTTGTTAAAACCTTTTGAGTTTCAGGATTTGCTGAAAGCTGCGGACAAGGCACGTAAGCAATATGAATATCGGCGGATGGATCAGGGTGATACGGAGACAACGTCTCAGGTTAGAAACGGGTCACTGTTTGTGAAATCCGAATACCGGGTGGTACGTATTGATATTGCGGAGATAAAATATATAGAAGGGATGAGCGAGTATGTACGTATTTTTGTAGAAGGGGAAGAAAAACCGATCGTTACTCTTATGAGTCTTCATAAGTTGGAAGAACGGTTACCTGCTCAACAATTTATGCGTGTACATCGCTCTTACATTGTCAACCTTCATAAAATTACGGAAATTTCCCGTTTGCGTATTATCTTTAATGGTAATACTTATATTCCGGTAGGGGAGAATTATAAAGAGCGGTTTACGCAGTATATTGAGAAGTTGATGTAAACGGTTATCGGTTAATAGAATTGTATAGCTAAAGAAAGAGGGGTACAGAATCTGATGATTTTCTGTACCCCTTTGATGGATATATATGGGTAGGATATTATTTGATACCCAACTTTTTAGCGATATCTTTCGGAAGTGCATCCTTATGTACCAGGATGTTCATCGTCTTGTAAGCAACAAATGCCTTTGAAGCATACCAGATTCCTTTGTATTTACCACTGAGACCCCAAGAGTTCTTTACCATGAAGTATTCTTTGCCATTTTGGTCTTTGGCAATACCATAGATTACCATGCCGTGATCATCGGTGGTTTCCCAGTTGTCAAAAGCTTGTTGGCGCATTTCCTGTGTAACGTTCATTTCCGGCAAAGGGCGTGAAGTTAATTCTTTACGTTTATCGGCAGCTGTCAAACCGGTCCAACGGGCCATATCGGAACCTGTCAGTTCAGCACCTTTAGCAGCATCCGGCATTACAGCGATACCATCGCGGGTAAAGCCTTGTTCGCTTACATCACTACCCCATGCAAAGGTGTATCCCTTTTTGACGGCATTGTCCATTACAGCCATGAATTCGTCCAGTGGCAGGTTCCATGACAGTCCGTTGCGCCAGTTATCTTGAATTTCAATAGCAAACTGGGTATAGAACGGATGATGGGTATAAGATGTCAGAGATACATAATCGTCCGGGTTTATACCCAATGATTCTGCAAAACTTTTCGGAGTATATTCTTTACCTTTATAAGTGAATTTTTCCGGGCATTGTCCCAGATAAGTATCGTAAATAGCGCTAAGGCCTTGTTGCCATACCGGAGTCAGCTTAGTAAGTTTACCTTTGGCAATGGCATTTGTATATGCTTCGGCCACAGCGTCCAGTTCATTGTGTACTGGTAATGAATCACCGTACATGATGCCCGGCATGGCTTCCTGCGGTACGAGTCCGTAATTTTTCAGACAGTACATGATGTCATAGAAACTTCCACCCGGTGAGAAAGAACTGTCCCCGTGATAGCGAACGTAGTTGCGTGCACGGTCGGTCATTGTATGGTGAACGACGAACATTTCCGAGAGGTCGTATTCGCCTTTTCCCATACGGAGCAGTTCCGATTCAAGGAAACCGAGGGCTGAGAAGCTCCAACAGGTACTCGAACGGTTCTGATTCTTGATAGAGGTAATCGGGTTTTCCTTGACCGTAGTGAAAACGAAGCCTTCTTCTTTTGTGGTGTCTTGAGCCTTCATGTTCATACTGCAAAAGCAGAGTGTTGCTGCAATAAGAATTGTCTTTTTCATTATTATGCTGTTTTTGTTATATTTATGCGACAAAGATACAGCAATATCTTTAAAAAAGAAATAATTATTGTAGTTTTGCCCGGTAGGTTCGTTCGGAAAAAGAGATGTTGAAGAAGAGACTGACTCCTTTTTCTCGCGGCAATCCCGAAGGAATCTTGAATTGGTCGCTGTATTTCAACCCGATAGAGATAATATTACTATTGCGGGTGGTAAAATTGGCTCCCGTACTGATATAGTAGTTTTTTGCTTTTCGTTTGTTAATGGCAACGTAAGGATTGCTTAATCCTGTTCCTAATAGCAATTTTATAGATTTTTTGTACGGATTGTTTATTGTATAGGCTATTCCGGCAGCCAAACGGTGTTGATTGGCAAAGCTGACAGATGATTTTGAAGATTTCATCCGGCTCCAATCAACGTATTTATAATCAGTGGTGGCCATCCAGCGTAAAGAATTATAAGAGAGTCCTACGCCGATAAATTGCGGTAGGTATTGGCTGTATACTTTGGGACTTTTTTCAATTGTTTCCGTACTTGAGGTGCTGCTTACGGTGAGATCATTGTCTTGGGTAAGATGTTGCGAGTAACCGTAGGTAACTCCCATCAGGAAATATTTGTCACGGGTTAAAGGTAGCTTGTATTGCATTCCGAAGTCGGCATAAAATGCATGTTTGGATGAACTTTCCTCTATAATGGTGCTTCCTTGAGTTTCACTTTGCGTGATAGTTCCTGTGATATAAGAGAGATTTACACCGATCGAAATATTTTTACCGATTAGAAAGGCATTGCTGAAGCCTATTTTGGATAGATATCCCGTACCTTCAAAGAAAGAGGAGATGGTAGAGCCGGATGCGCCCTCTATCTCTTGATCCAAAGTGATGGCATATCCTACACTGCTGACGGGAGTTAGGAAAACGGCACCATACCATCGAGGAATGATCCGGCAACCGATACTTAGATTATTCAGATTGCCCACAATAGAGTTGTTGGTGACACCGGTTTGTGTGTATGAATTATAAGCACCCATAAGACCGGCGTCAAATACAAAACGCTGTTCGGTGAGTTCTGTCAGAGATGCCGGATTGGAGGGGTTGATAAACGAACTGCCCCGTAGTGCGATGCCGGTACCGCCAAAACCTGCATATTGACCACCTTCTCCGGTAGAAAGTTCTCCCAAACCAAACATGGATCCGGGGGAATTTGTCATATTTTGTGCTATCAGCCATGCAGGATTGCAAAAGGCAAGGATAAAAAGAACTCTTTTCATGCTGGATTGATTTTTGGAATTAGTAATTATATACTTTATATCTGAGTGTAAGTTTTACCGGATTTGTTGTATGCTGCATATCTCCGAATACAACCCCTTTGAGAGTGGTAAAAAACAGATCGTCAGGCAACATAAGTTTCAGGTTTTTCCGGTTGTAACCGATAGCTCCCAGATTATTTTGCAGGAAAGAGGTGATATCGAAAGAGTAATAAGTATTTTCCGGAGCCATTTCATCGGTGACCAAACTACCGTTTTGTACGGAGGTTCCTAACAAATCGGTGATCACGTCTTCTGTCACATCATTCTCATTGGCGGTATAGAGTATGAGGGTTTCGGGTAATGGGTACTGATCCCCGTGAGTCCCTTTCACCGGATAAAGTTGGAGGGTTGCACTCTCGATGGTTACCAGGTCTCCTTCCCAAAGTAGATTGTTTAAGTGGGGAAATTCTATTTTTATATACAGACCGGTCATTCCTTGCAGATAGCTCTGGTTATCTGTTTTTTCACTTGACAGGGCATTATCCGTACCGCTTTGCAGTAGCGACAGTACCGTACCGTTTCGGTCATGTTTGATTTGAGTGAATTTCAGTGTATTGCTTGGGGTGAATGTCAAAGTCTGTTCGCTTGCCGTTTCTGTTATTATATGGTAGTGCAACCGAATGCAGAGGCTCGAATCATTTACCTGAAACCCATTGACGCAGGTTCCTCCGGCATCGGGTACGAAGGCGAGTCCTTTGAAATATAGCCGGAATTTCTCCTGTGAGCTCATATTATCGGAATTCTCTTGCAACAGGGTCAACCATTCTTTACCCAATTCATCGGGTAGGCGGAAGGATATTTCTTCTTTGTCTTGTCCCGGATGAGGAGTGAAACTGAAGGATGCGAGCGGGGTAGGATTGTAGGGTACGGTAGAGGTGCTATATAGATAGTTGTTGTTTAATTCCATATTTTCCGTGAGTTGATGCAGGTAGATGCGTTGTGCACCGGAGAGCGTGTCCCCCAGATAATTTCCCGAAGCATATAAACGGCAAGTGATGGAATCGAACTGATAAATAGCCTCGTCATCTATAGATAAAGTGTGGACATCGTATTCTACATAAAAAGAACTTCGGATGTCTCCCCAAAGAGAACTGTTATGGTGTCCTATCTGACATATACTATCGCCGGAGGTTGCGAGAGAATCGCTCAGAATCGTACTGAGGGATACAGTGCATGTGTCTGTTATGATGTTTCGTAATGCGCTTTCCACCCATTTGCTTCCTGCGGTGGACATTTCGTCACGACAGGAGAGGAGAATAAGCAGACACAATGAAAATGAAAAGAAAAGAATGAGTCGTCTCATAAGGTTTGTTATAAGTATGTTTATGATCAAATTCTTTTGCAAAACAAGGTCATTTGAAGCCCCTTCCCAAAAAGTATCGACTAATGTCCGGCATTTATCGACTTCATTTTTGTTAGTCGTCGAAATGGAGGTGTTGGTCGATAGTTTTTCTTCACTGTTACTTTCGCCTCTATATTTGCGGACTAATAATTAACGATTAAAACTTGATAGGAAATGAATGTTATGACTTGTTATTCAGCGAAGAACATAGTTGAAAAGCTGTTTTTACTTTTTATGATGGGCTTTGCTTTCTGTGCTTGTGGAGATGATGAATCTTATACGTTAGGCGTATGGCATCGTCGTTCCGATTTTGACGGACTGGCACGTGGCAGCGCTGCGGGTTTTACAATAGCTGACAAGGGATATGTTTGCGGTGGATATACCGGTACTACCTATAAGCGTGTGACCGATTTATGGGAATACGACATTCAGGGTGGTTACTGGACACAATGTGCCTCTATGCCCGATGCGGCAACAGCGCGAACCGGTGCTTCCGGTTTTGCCATAGGCGAGAAAGGATATATCACTTTAGGTCAGGACAATAGTTCGAATTATCTGGCTGATACCTGGGAATACGATCCGGCTACTGATACCTGGACGCAAAAAGATGACTATAAGGGAGGTGCGCGTATTAGTGCCATTGCATTCGGTATAGGCCAATACGGTTATGTGGGAACAGGGTATAATGGAAATTATCAGAAGGATTTTTATCGTTTCGATCCTCAGGCTGCTGCCGGACAACAGTGGGAGATTGTAAACGGTTTCGGTGGACAGAAGCGTCAGGGAGGTACTTCTTTCGTGATCGATGACAAAGCATATATTTGCTGTGGGGTGAATAACGGCTCTTATGTATATGATTTCTGGTGCTTCGATCCTTCAACGGGAGTTTTTACTCAACTGCGGGATATTGCTGATACGAGTGATGATGATTATGATGATGATTACACTTCTATTGTCCGGGCTAATGCTGTCAGTTTTGTAATTGACGGTAAAGGCTATTTGGTGACGGGAGAATATGGTTCTTTATTGAGTAACTATTGGATTTATGATCCTGCTACCGATCTTTGGGAAGGAGAAGATTTGACTGCCTTCGAGGGCTCTGTCCGTAAAAATGCAGTTGCTTTTTCTACCGGCACGCGAGGTTTTGTTGTAACCGGACAAGCCAGCAGTTCTTATTATGACGATACTTGGGAACTTTCTCCATATGAGTATGAAGAAGAATAAAAGACGCACATTGCTTTTTATCGGATTGGTTGTCATCTTGTTGTCTGGAATGTGGTGGTCTTATTATTATGCAGAGAAAAGAAATCGTTATTGTCTGGAAGTGATAAAACTTGATAAGGATCAGGGATATGGATATACAATCAAACAAGGGAAACAGACGGTTATCTATCAACCGTTTGTTCCTGTTTTGTCACAAAGAAAACCATTTAATACTCCGGATGAGGCTGCTAAAGTTGGAGATTTAGTATTAGAGCGATTGGAATCGGGGCAAGATTTCAGTGTGACGGAAGAAGATTTAAAGAGTTTGGGAATAAAGAAATGATAGTTGTTTTTTCAGCAGGAAAGC
>NZ_HF991048.1:34370-36354 GCF_000432295.1 Bacteroides sp. CAG:189 | reverse complement strand
AGCGTATCTTTGAAGCGCAAAAGCATTAATCAAAAGAGGAAATAACTATGACTATTGATAATCAGACCGGGCTGGTACTTGAAGGTGGAGGGATGCGTGGAGTTTTCACATGTGGTGTACTCGACTATCTGATGGACCGGAATATTCGTTTCCCCTATACAATCGGTGTTTCTGCCGGAGCATGTAACGGACTCTCTTATATGTCACGGCAACGCGGACGTGCCAAATACAGTAATATCGATTTGTTGGAAAAGTACAATTACATCGGTTTGCGTCATTTGCTCAAGAAGCGAAACATTCTGGATTTCGATCTTCTTTTTACAGAGTTTCCCGAGCATATCCTTCCTTATGATTATGATGCTTATTTTTCGTCTCCCGAACGATTCGTAATGGTGACAACGAACTGCCTGACCGGAGAAGCCAATTACTTTGAAGAAAAACAGGATAAAAACCGGGTGATAGATATTGTCCGTGCTTCCAGTAGCTTGCCGATTGTTTGTCCGATAGCTTATGTGGATGGCATTCCGATGTTGGATGGCGGTATTGTGGATAGCATTCCTTTGCAGCATGCGATAGATGAAGGATATAAAAATAATGTGGTAGTATCGACTCGAAATCGGGGATACCGGAAAGAGAGCAAAGACATTAAAATTCCATCTTTTGTTTATCGTAAATATCCGAAAATACGTGAAGCGTTAAGTCATCGTTGTGCCGTTTATAATGCTCAGTTAGAGATGGTGGAACGAATGGAAGATGAAGGTAAAATTGTTGTAATCCGTCCGCAGAAGCCAGTAGTTGTGGATCGTATCGAACGGGATATTCAAAAACTGACTGACTTCTATCAGGAGGGATATGAATGTGCAAAAGCAATATTCTGACTATTCTTCAATTTGGATAACATATCCTCCTTTGAACACGGCGGCAGGTTGTAGATGCTGCATCCAATCTTTATCTTTATATTCTCCGTCATAATGAGCACGGTCACAACGTCCGTACCACGGTTCGATACAAATGAACGGGGCATTCTTGGCAGGCGGTGACCAAAGTCCTACCACCGGAGTTGTGAACCGCAGGCTTAAGTACGGTTGTTTCTCCTTATTATATAATGTAACTTTTTCCACCTGATTGTTTTCCAAGATCAAGGCATCGCGGTCAAAAGTGTGTGTATCCAATGGAAGGAGTCCGTCTGTCAGTCTTAGAGGATATTTATGTTCCGGGTCGGCGCATCCTTTTTCAGAAATGAGTATGTATTTTAGATCTTCTGTTCGGTCGAATCCCAAGTATCCGCGTTCGTTACTTTTCATATCGAATGCCGGAAAGTAAAATGCCGGATGTGCTCCTATCTGGAAATGCAACTCTTTGTCTCCTGTATTTTTTACTTCCCAAAGAACTTCTATCTGTTTTCCTTGTATCCGGTATCCTATTTCAAGACGAAAAGGGAAAGGATATCTCCTCCGGCTTTCTTCATTGTCTGCTAAACGATAGCGCAGTTCATCCGGTTGTTCTCGTATCAATTCGAAATTCATATCACGGGCAAAACCGTGTTGGGTCAGATTGTATGTGGCTCCGTCGATGCGGTATTCGTTTTCCCATACGCTGCCTACAATGGGGAAGAGTACCGGAGAATGGCGTTTCCAGAAAGAAGGATCGGCTTGCCATAGATATTCTTTACCGTTGCAGACGATATTGCAAAGTTCTGCACCATGGGGAGAAACCCGGATAGTGAGTTGTGAGTTGGAGATTGTTTTCATATGGACATTATTTTTATAAAATACAAAGTTAATGTTTTTTCTTTTTGCTTGTTCATGCTATAAGAAAAAGGAGCCGGTCGGTTATTCTTTCGAATCAACTTATGCGTATATGTATACATACCTTTTCTAATGATAAAAAGTTCTCTGTTACAGTGTTAATGTATCAATATTGATAAAGTATGAAACAAATGTAGCATGTCATTTGCTATCTTCGGCAATATCTTTGCCTCAGG
>NZ_HF991048.1:0-34282 GCF_000432295.1 Bacteroides sp. CAG:189 | reverse complement strand
ATGAGTAGAAAAGAAAATTTTGTATTTCGGAGCTGTGTTGTCTATACTCTCCTTTTCATGCAAAAGACCATTTGCAAAATAAATAATAGTTGATGGCATTGTGATTTTTAAGAACGGGCGATGGTATGGTTGTCCGGTGTCTGTTTGTAGAGAAAATATGTTTGTACTATTTTCGGATACTGCTTAAAAGTTCTTTCTTTATTATAATACTTGAAGTGGTATTTCGTTTGGGTATAAGCTTATTACTTTATTTTTTAATGTTAGTAAGAATAATTTATTACGTTGGTGTAATTTTTAAATCTATTAAAAAAACATGAAGAAACTTATCTTTAGAACGAAGCGAAGTATGGTAATCTTCCTTTTATTACTTTCTCCGGTTCTTGCCATTGCACAGGTTGTAACGGGAAAAGTGGTATTATTTGATGATAAAGAAGCTTTACCGGGTGTTAATGTACTTGAAAAAGGTACGACGAATGGTACGATCACTGATATTGATGGAAATTATTCTATTCATCTGAAAAATCCGAATTCTACATTGGTTTTCTCGATGGTGGGAATGATAACACAGGAAAAACGTGTTAGCGCAGGTGATAAGGTGGATGTTACATTACAATCCGATCATTATCAGTTGGATCAGGTGGTGGTGACAGGCTATTCGACTCAGAAAAAGTCGGATCTGACAGGTTCCGTAACAGTGGTTTCTGTGGATGATATGATGAAATCGGCAGAAAATAATCCTATTAAAAGTTTGCAGGGACGTGTTCCGGGTATGGAAGTTACCGCCAATGGTAATCCCAGTGGTTCTGCAACGGTACGCATCAGAGGTATCGGTACGTTAAATAATAATGATCCTTTGTTTGTGATCGATGGGGTACCTACCCGTGGCGGCATGCACGAATTGAACTCTAACGATATTGAGAATATCCAAGTGTTGAAAGATGCTTCTGCTGCAAGTATTTATGGTTCCCGTGCTGCTAACGGGGTTATTATTATCACAACGAAAAAAGGAAAAGAAGGCAAGATCAAACTTAATTTTGATGCCTATGTGACTCAGACTTTTTATAATAATAAGTTGGAGGTCATGAATGCGAAAGAGTATGGTCAGGCATTGTGGCAGGCTACGGTGAACAATTCGGAAGACCCCAATAAAAATAATATCGGATATACTTATAATTGGGGGTATGACGATAATGGAAATGCTACTTTGTATGATATGTATTTACCAAAGTATCTCGATACGGACAGGACGATGCTTACCTCTGATACGGATTGGTTTGATGCAGTATCTCAAAAAGGCTTACTGCAATCTTATAATCTCTCGGTGAGTAATGGTAGCGAAAGGGGAGACTATTTCTTTTCTTTGGGTTATCTAAGCAACGACGGTACGTTGAAATATACTTCTTTCGACCGTTTTTCTGCCCGTATGAATTCATCTTATCATATCATTAAAGATGTTTTGACTATAGGTGAGAATTTCTCGGTAAACCGGACATCGGAAGTTCAGATTCCGGACGATAATATTCTGGATATGGCTTTGAAAGCTTTGCCTTTGATTCCTGTACACACAGTGGACGGAACGGGTTGGGGAGGTCCTACAACCGGTATGAATGACCGCCATAATCCTGCACGTTTATTGTATGATAATAAAGATAATAAGTATGCCTATTGGCGCTTGTTCGGTAATGCTTATATTAATTTACAGCCTGTCAAGGGATTGAATCTCCGGAGTAGCTTTGGTCTTGATTATACGAATTATTATAAACGCAATATGGTTCATAGTTATACGACCGGTATGCTGAATAATGATTTGAGTTCCGTCACTTTAGGAGGAACCTATACTACCAAATGGACTTGGAGTAATACTGCGACTTACGCTAAACAAATCGGTGTTCACAGTTTCGATGTGTTGGCTGGTATGGAAATGTACAAAGAAGAGACGATTAACTTCTCGGCATATAAAGACGGTTTTTTGGTAGAGACTCCGGAGCAGATGTGGCCTGATATGGGAATCGGAACATCTAAAGTGACCGGCGGTGCAACAGCTTATGCGTTGCTTTCTTACTTCGGTAAAGCCAACTATGTTTATGACAATCGTTATCTTGCTTCTGTAACGCTTCGCTATGACGGTTCATCCCGTTTTGGAAAGAACAATCGGTTTGGTACTTTCCCGGCATTTTCTTTGGGATACCGAATCAGCGAGGAAGCCTTTATGGAGAAGACAAGAGATTGGTTGTCTGATTTAAAATTGCGTTTCGGATGGGGACAAACCGGTAATCAGGAAACTTCCAATACGGCTGTGCATACGCTTTATGTAACTGACTATGGTACGGGAGATCCTACCTGGACATCATTGAACGGTACTTCTTATGATTTGACCGGTAAAGGCGGGACTTCCCTTCCTTCCGGTTATAAGAAAACCCAACAGGGTAATCCGGACTTGAAATGGGAGACAACGACTCAGACCAATATCGGTTTGGATTTCGGCTTCTTCAATCAGAAGTTATATGGTACTGCTGAATATTACATCAAGAAAACAAAAGATATTTTGGTGCAACCTCCTTATTTGGGAATAATCGGCGAAGGCGGTTATTGCTGGTACAATGGAGCCTCCATGGAGAATAAAGGTTTTGAAGTGAGTTTGGGTTATCGTGATCAGACGCCTTTCGGACTCTCTTATGATATTTCCGGTAATATTTCCGGATATCGCAATAAGGTGACTGAACTGCCGGCAGATGTGGAAAATTCTTATGGAGGAAATGGTAAAGGAGATAATATTTTAGGGCGTCCTATCAATTCGTTTTATGGATATATTGCTGATGGCCTGTTCCGTACGGAAGAAGATATAGCGAAACATGCTACACAGAACGGTGGAGAAGGTCTGGGACGTATCCGCTATCGTGACTTGAACGAGGACGGGAAGATAGATGAAGATGACCGTACTTGGATCGGCTCACCTCATCCGGATTTCATGTATGGTTTGAATATTGAATTGAGTTACAAGAATTTTGATTTGAGTGCATTCTTTTATGGAGTAAACGGTATCGATGTGAATACCTATGCAGTGAAGAGTGAAACAGACTTTTGGAGTATCAATGATGTCCGTTCCAATAAAGGCACACGTCTGTTGGATGCTTGGAGTCCCACTAATCCTGATTCGAATATTCCTGCTATTACGGCATTAAATGCGAACGATGAAGGACGTATGTCTACTTATTTTGTAGAGAACGGTTCTTTCTTGAAACTGCGTAATTTACAATTGGGATATACTTTGCCGCGTAAAATCAGTGAGAAGGCATATATTGAAAAGTGCCGTATCTATGTCAGTGGTCAGAATCTGTTTACTATTAAAAGTAAGAACTTCTCAGGAGTAGACCCGGAGAATGCCGGATTCGGATATCCGATACCGACAACATTCACGGTCGGAATAAATATTGGTTTTTAAGTTCTAAGTATAATGCGAAAACAAACTAACGGAAAAATGAAAAAGATAAAATATATATTGGGTTGCATTGGGACGGCATTGATGTTTTCTGCTTGTTCCGATTTTCTGGACGTAGCCACTCAAAACGGCTTGGATCCTGATCAGGCAAATGATGCTGAAAGATTTTGTAATGCCGCTTACGCTTCATTGATGAATCAGCGTGATGTGAAATTATGGGCTTGGGGAGATGTTCGTTCCGATGATGCTTATAAAGGCGGTGGCGGGACAAACGACGGTTACACGGAGCACTGTTATGAAACGGGTACGCATATCGTAACCACTTTTAACGAGCCGGACGGATATTGGTTTGCGCAGTATTGCGGTATTTCCCGTGTGAATACAGCTCTTAATGCGTTGAACCTTGTATCTGAGAAAGAGTTCCCGAATAAGGTGACCCGACAGGCAGAAATGCGCTTTTTGAGAGGACATTTCTATTTCTTGTTGAAAATTCTTTTCAAGAATATTCCCTTTGTAGATGAAACCGTTCCCGAGCACCAATATCAGTATATATCCAATGTAGCTTTGACTGATGTGGAAATGTGGGATAAGATCATTGAAGATTTTAAGTTTGCATTCGATAATTTGCCCGAAAAGCAGGCTGATTTGGGAAGAGCGAACAAATATGCGGCAGCGGCTTATCTGGCTAAGGCGAATCTGTATAAGGCTTATCGTCAGAATGAGAAATATGAAGTGACTTCCATCGATGCCGGTGATCTGGAAGAAGTAGTGAAATATACAGGAGAGGTTTTGAAGTCGAGTTATGGCTTGGAAACGGACTTTGCCTACAATTTCATGCCGGAATTTGAGAATGGGAAAGAGAGTATTTTTGCCATTCAATTTTCGAAAGATGACGGAACGATGTTCGGTAATCTGAATTTCGCTGATTTCCTTTCTGTACCACAAGGATTGGGATGTTGCGATTTTCATAAACCGAGCCAGAACCTGGTAAATGCGTTTAAGACCAGCAAGGGACTTCCGATGTTTAAAATGACGAATGGCGTATATTCGGAAAACTATGATATTGCCAATTATTCAAAGAGTAAGGCAGCAGATCCCCGTTTGTTCAGTACGGTAGCAATGGATGGCTTCCCTTATAAATATAATGAGGATCTTCTTTTCCAGAATTCCTGGAATCGTAATCCGGAGGTATATGGCAATTTTGCATCTTTGAAAGAGAATGTAGATCCTTCTTGTGACTGTTTTGTCAATCTTTCGCCCTACTATGCCAATTCTATGAATAAGATTCTGATTCGTTTTGCGGATGTATTGTTGATGAGAGCCGAAGCGTTGATTGAATTGAACCGGGAATCGGAAGCGTTACCGTTGATAAATCAGATTCGCCAACGTGCGCAGGATAGTGCCAATGGAATGGTTAATTATAGTGATCCGGATTTGAAACCGGTTATGGAAGTCGCGCTTTATCAGGATGGCAGCAATTGTGTCTGGAATCAGGAGTTTGCACGTTATGCTTTGAGATGGGAACGCCGTTTGGAATTTGCAATGGAAAACATGCGCTTCTTTGATTTGGTTCGTTGGGGAATTTGCAGTGAGACCATGAATAAATATTTCCAATCGGAGAAAGCAAGACGCTCTTATCTGAAAGAGGCTGTATTTACAAAGAACAAAAATGAATATGCACCCATACCTCAACAGCAAATAGGTTACAGTAAGGATGTATATAAACAAAATTACGGATGGAAATAATCTTAAACAGGCAACTTATGAAAAAGTATTTTAGTTTAATGGCAATAATGTTGTCTGCATGTTGTCTACTCTTGACAGCTTGTGACGACGACAATCGTGAGTCTCTGGATCTTTCACAGGATGTGACTATCCATGAATTTATAATAAACGGTGCACAGGGAACAATCGATAATGAAAACATGACGGTTAAAGTGATGCTTCCGCCTAAATCGGAGGTGACTTCACTGACACCTGTTATCGAAATAGCAGACCAGGCTACGGTTACTCCTGCCAGTGGAGAACAACAGAATTTTTCCGGCAATGTGGAATATAAAGTGGTAAATGGCAATCTGTATAACATTTACAAGGTTTCAGTAGAGGTATTGAATGCCCGGATTACAAGGTTTATGCTTAATGGCAGATATCTTGGAACGATCGATGATGTCAATCATACGATTAGTGTGACGGTTCCTACTACTATCGATATTACTAAGTTGATCCCCACCATCGAATATACCGAAGGGGCAACTATATCTCCGGAAAGTTCGAAAATGCAGGACTTTACCAATCCTGTGGTTTATACGCTTACCTATATGAATGAAACCTTTACTTATGAAGTATCGGTCATACAAAGCGATCATGCTTATGCGTTCTTAGGTACGGCCGAAACAATCGAAGGATTAACTAACGCTGATGAAAAGACGGCTGCGGAATGGATGATGGAAAATATTCCGAACAGTAAATATGTTTCATTGGAATCATTGAAGGATGGTTCGACTTCGCTGAATCAGTTTACTGCGGTATGGTTCCATTATGAACAGACCAACACGTTACCTGCCATTGCTGCCAACAAGAATGTGACGAATGCCCTTAAGAATTATTATACCGGTGGTGGTAATGTATTCCTGTCGGGAACCGCTTGCCTTTACACAGGAAGCTTGGGTATCACGCCTTCCACTTATATACCGAATAATCCTTTCGGCAGTTTCGGTGATGCGGAACAAGTGAATGCTCCCGGTGAACTTTGGGGGATCGCCATTACCGGATGCGAAGACCATCCTATCTATAAAGGGGTAACGGTTGACAAAACAACTCAGACATGGCCCGTTGTCTGGCTTATCGGCAAGGAAATATCATGGCGTAGGAACATCGGATGTCCATGGGATCTGGTTGCTCCTTATACGCAGGACTGGTCTGACTGGTCGGCAAAAACAGGAGGTACTCCGTTAGCTTCTTTCAACTGGGATAATGATTGTAATGAGAAAGTGGCTGTTTCAGTCTTTGACGGTGTCGAGGGAGAAAAGGGAACTGCTGTCTGCATCGGAATGCCGTCTTATGACTGGTATTATGAAAAAGAAGACGTATCGGCAAATCCTTATTATTCGAATATAGAGAAGATTACGCAGAATGTTTTCGACTATCTCACAAAATAAATAACAAAATTCAGGGCGGATACATCGCCTGCAAAAGACGATGTATCCCTTTGAACAAACCAGAAACGAACGATTCAGTAATTTAAAATCATAATTATGAAAAGATATATCTATGTTTTGTTTATGTTCATCACTCTTAACCTGTGGGCTTGTAGTGACAGTGAACCGTCTACGGACGGAGGTGGAGAAGAGGTGGTGGATAAGACTACCGATTGCCAGTCGGCCAATGAAAAAGGAGCTTATACGACTTGGTATAAACCGGCAAACGGCTGGGTAGGTGACCCGATACCTTATTATGATAACGGTAAATTCTATATTTTCTATTTGCAGGACTGGCGTTCGGGATATCCTTTTCTGCATCCGTGGCACATGGTTTATTCAACGGATCTTTCCTCTTTTACCTTTGGTGGTGAAACGATACCCTGCGGAAAAGAAGATGAGCAGGATGTGGCTTTAGGCACTGGTGGGGTTATCAAAGATCGTACTACCGGAGAATATTGCGCTTTTTATACCGGGCATCAGTGGAAATGGCAAGAGATGGGAGTGCCTACACAGGCTATCTTGCTGACAACTTCCAAAGACATGAAAACATGGACAAAGAAAGGGGAACATAACTTCTATCTGTCTCTTCGCGGGCAAAGCGGTTATGTGGAAAACGACTGCCGTGACCCGCATGTCTTTTATGATGAGGAAGACGGATTGTATAAAATGGTAGTGACAACCCATACCGATGCCGGGGCAACACTGGCCTTATTTACTTCAAAGGAGTTGCAGAATGCCAAAGCGTGGACGTTGCAGGAACCACTTTACACAGATCCCAATATTTGGGTGATGGAGTGTGCCGATGTCTTTAAGGAAGGCGAGTATTGGTATTTGACGTACTCGGATGTTGCCGACCGTAAAGTACACTACCGTTATGCCAAGTCGCTGAAAGGACCGTGGACGAAACCTGCCAACGATATTTTCGATGGCATTGCCTTTTATGCCGGCAAGACGATGTCGAACGGTACAGAACGTTATCTGGCCGGATGGTGTCCTACACGTATCGGTGATGGCGATGAAGACCAGTGGGGCGGTTCTCTGGTTTGCCACCGCATGCTGTTCAATGCTGATGGAACGATTGATCTTAAACTGCCCGACGGCATTGACAAGAAATTCACGACATTGAAGAAGACAGTACTTATCGATAAATCGGGTAAGGCAGTGAAGAAAGAGGATTCCTATGTACTTTCGGATGTAGCTTCGGTTTCATTCCCGCGTTTAGACAAGACGTGCAAAATAGAGGCAACCGTCAAAGCGACAGGTAATGACGATGCTTTCGGTTTTGCTTTTGGAGCATGTGATGATAAAACGGAAGTTTATTCCATTCGCTTTGATTTGAAAAACAAGCAGTTGGTAATGTCAAAAGATGACTTGACACGTGGCACTACTCCGACACAAACCAATGTTGCACTGACTGTTCCTGCCGACAAGCTGTTTAAGGTGAAAATTGTAGCCGAAAAGTCTGTTTGTGTAATGTATGTGAACGACAAGATTGCATTTTCCAACCGTATCGATAAAATGCCGAAAAATCCGTGGGCAATCTTTACAGACAAAGGAACGGAGATCTCTTTCTCCGATATAAAAGTATATGAATAATCCTTTATTTAATAATTAAAAACATTAGTAACATGAAAAAGACATTTTTACTCATTTCTGCATTTGCAGCCACTACTACACTGTTGGCTCAGGATGATTTAGTGATTTATGGTGATGTGACTCCGGACATTGTATGGAATAATTTTGCCGGTCCTACCAATGTACAGGAGGTTGATAATCCGAGTCCGGACGCTGTGAACTCTACGGCTAAGTGTATCTCGATGAACCGTCCCAAAGAAACGGGAGGTTCCGATGAAATAGGCTGGCCTTGGGAAGGTGCTTTATCCGAAAGTTTCAATGTACCTAATATAGCAGAGTATAATTCGATTTCGATGCTGGTGAAGAAGCCTTATCCGGGCAAAGTATGCCTTGAATTGCAGAGTCCGTCGGGAGGAAGCAGTATGATTTACGCAGAGTATACGGCAACCGATGATTCTTGGCAGAAACTGACATTTCCAATTATCAATGTTTCCGGTCTCGGTGCAACCGGTCTTACTAAAATATTGGTTGAGATCCATCGTGAAGATGAGAACAATAATGATGATTTCGAAGATTGCATCATGTATGCCGATGAAATCACCTTGCATAAGGCAATGCCGGAATTCGGTTTTAACGGCGAAGATAAAATAGCCGGCGGATGGATTCCTTTCCCGGGAGATGAATTCAGCAGAAAGGCGGGAATTGTGGACAATCCGGATAAGACAGGCATTAACGCGACTGACAAATGCCTGTGGATCAAAAGAGAAAAAGGAGATGAAGTATTCTCCGGTGCCATCAATCGCAATCTGAAAGTGACAGATTTGAACAGCTTCAAATGTCTGACGATGATGGTGAAAAAGAGTGTGGCAGGACCGGTAAGCCTGGAACTGCAATCTCCGGGTGAAGAGAAAAAGCAGATTTTGACTGCCGAATATACAGAGGTGGGAAAATGGCAAAAACTCTATTTCACATTCCCGGACAATCTGTTGGAAGGTGCTCCGTTGCAGATCATTATTTTACAGGCACATGTTGTGGATACCAAAGAAGACGATACTTTTACCGAACCGATGGATGTTTATGTAGACGAACTCTATTTATCCAATGACGCAGTGTCTATTCCTCTTCTTTCAAAAGACCCGAACGAGATTGTAAAGACCGAGATCTATGATGTCAGAGGGATGCTTGTCAAAACATTCGGCATGGGAGAAGAAGTATCTGCCGATAATTTGGAACAAGGTATTTATGTTGTGCGCCAGATCGATCAGGACGGAAATGCGACAGTGACAAAATTAATGAATAAATAATCAGGATACACGGAAAGCGAAGGACCCGTATGAAAACCGGGTTCTTTACTTCCCTGTCCGGAACTTTAAGGAATACCGACATGAATTATACACGTTATTTATTATTGCTGTTTGGTGTGATGGCATTGGCGTCTTGCCGACAAGAGAAGCTGGATGTCACATTCAGTTCATTGCTGGAGGAGATGGTTGATTATGAAGAAGCGGCCCGTTTTCCGGCTCTGCCGTTCTCTTGCCGTCAGGAAAGTAGTTATGACCGTCGGTCGATTCATCCCGATTCTGCCGGTTGGTTTGCCAATAATGACGGTTTTGGAATCATCCGTGTGGATACCGTGAACGGGAGAAAAGAAAATGTTCTGTTCGATCAGGACGGTCCCGGCGTTATTACCCGGTTTTGGCTGACAACAATGGATAAACGGGGTGTAATGCGTTTTTACTTTAATCATGCTAAAGATGCCCAATGGGAAATTCCGGCATATGACTTGCTTCGCACAGGATTGCCGATCGGTAGAGAATTTGCCCAAGAACACCCCAACTATACTCCGGATGGAAAGGGAGGAAATACCCTGTTTTTACCGATCCCGTACAGCGACGGATGTAAAGTCACCTTTGAACTGCCGGATTCAATCGAACCGTCCCCCAAATATTATGGAATAAACTATCGTCGCTATCCGGTAGGAACCAAGGTTGAAACGTTCTCTGTTGAGGTAGTAGAAAAGAATAGAGACAAGATATTGTATGTGGACTCTTTGTTGCAGCATTATCCCTCTTATGAAAAGGGAACATTGTTGACCGAATCACAGGAACTGGCTTCAAAAGATTCACTGTCGGTCGTACTGCCGGAAGGTACAAATGCTGTCCGTCTTCTATCGGTGAATATCCAGGTAGATTCCGCCCATTATGAACAAGCCATGCGCGAACAGATTATTAAAATGGACTTTGACGGTGTAGAGACTGTTTTGGTTCCTTTGAGCGATTTCTCAGGAGCCGGTATGGGAGCGCGTAAGTCGGATAGTTGGTATGTATCTGCCGATGGTAAGGGACAAGTGGTCAGCCGTTGGGTAATGCCTTATCAGAAAAATGCAGTTTTCACATTGGTAAATCTTTCCTCCATTGCCGTAAAGGCAGCAGTTGAAATACGCGTGGACAGTTGGCAATGGGATGAGCGCAGCCTTTATTTCCACACTTCCTGGAGACAGGAAAAGGGCATTCATGTAGAAGCCGATCCGGATAATGACGCGGCATGCATAGACTGGAATTTTGCAACCCTGAACGGACGCGGAGTCTATAAAGGAGATGTCTTGTCGTTATTCAACCACACCTTAGCCTGGTATGGCGAGGGAGATGAAAAGATATGGGTAGATGATGATAAAAACTTCCCTTCCCATTTCGGGACGGGTACGGAAGATTATTACAACTGTTCCTGGGCGCCTGTGATTCCTTTCTATACTCCTTTTGGCGGAGCAACACGGGCGGATGCTGAAACGTCTATCGGATATAATACATTCTTCCGGACGCGGAATTTGGATCAGATACCTTTTAACAAGAACCTCCGTTTCGATATCGAGATGTTGAGCTGGATATCCGGCGAAGTGGATTATGCAACCACTGTATATTGGTACGGTGATTTAAATGCAAAGGCAGAAGGGTGCACACCGGTAGAGGTGGTGACGCAACCTTTGTTATCTCAACCGGCCGATCCTGCTGCTTATAAAATAGCAGAAAACGCCATTGAGTTTGAGAAACTGACTCCTGTGGCAAAATCCGGAGAACTGTTTACCGACGGGCAAGGCATGCTTACTTTTTCCGACGGGAAATGGAGCGGTAGCAAGCAGTTGATTTGTACACATGGAAAAGTCGGGAGTTTCATTGAGTATGTGTTTGATGTAACGGAGAATCAGCCATACGATATCATTATTCATGGCACCAAAGCACCCGATTATGGCATCATCGGCTTTTATGTGAATGACCGGAAGTCTCCGGTTGTATTCGATGGTTGCAGCGCTCCTGAATTCGATGTTGCCAATTCCGGCCCGATCCGTCTCGGACGTTATGTTCCGGAAAATGGAAAGATACGTTTAAAAATAGAATTGGTCGGTAAAAACGAAAAAGCTCATGGTACGGGTGGTATTTTCGGATTGGATTGCCTGATTTTGAATGCCGTAAAATAAACGGGGCAATACCATAACGATGATATTGCCATGTATCATTATTATAATTGGATGAATCAAATATTGTATATATCCGGTATCCGTCTTATGTTGGACGGATACCGATGTAACAAATATAACATAGTTTGCAATAAATGTGATAGGTACTCTACGCTATGGCGTCTATCTTTGCAGCAGTAGAATTTAAAATCTTAATACCAAAACAACATGTTTCACTTAAAAGACTCTTGGCGGAAAATCGGAAGAATGCTTTCCTTGTTTATAATAGGAACCACTGCTTCTATTTGTACTTGTCCGGCTATAAATCCTCCTTTCGTGATTAAACATTTAGGCGACGGACAGAGTATCGTCCAGATTGATGAACAAAAAAAATATTTACTTCTTCCGGTAGAAGAGGTTTCGCCCGAAGCGAAGTTGTATATGATAGCCGATAATGACGTGGTGCGCAATATGAATGTACGTCTTGCTATCAATAAAGTAGACTATTTCGTACCTGTCGATCTTACCGGATTTGAGAACAAACATCTTTCTTTCAACTTTCAGCTTATCCCGGATTCGGCTATCTGCTGGAAAGAGATGAAGCTTTCGGATGAATTCGATACTTCCAATCGCGAAGCATTTCGTCCGGTTTATCACTTCACTCCGGCTTACGGTTGGATGAACGATCCCAATGGAATGGTATATAAGGACGGTGTTTACCACCTGTTCTATCAGCATAATCCTTATGGCTCCATGTGGGGAAATATGCACTGGGGGCATGCTACCAGTACGGATCTTGTCAATTGGAAACATCAGGGAGATGCCATTTCTCCGGATGCATTAGGCACTATTTTCAGCGGTTCGTGTGTGGTGGATAAAGATAACACGGCCGGTTTTGGCGCAGGGGCTATCGTTGCTTTCTATACTTCGGCAAGCGACCGTCAGGTGCAAAGCATGGCATACAGTCTGGATAATGGAAAAACATTCAAGAAATATGCCCGTAATCCTATTCTGACATCTACTCAGCGTGATTTCCGCGATCCGAAGGTGATCTGGCATGAAGATACGAAAAAGTGGATTATGATTCTTGCCGTGGGGCAGGAAATGCAGATTTATTCTTCTTCTGATTTGAAAGACTGGACACTGGAGAGTAAATTCGGTGAAGGGCAAGGAGCTCATGGAGGTGTATGGGAATGCCCCGATCTGATAGAGTTGCCTATTGAAGGTACTGAGTTGAAAAAATGGGTGCTTATTTGTAACCTTAATCCGGGCGGCCCGTTCGGAGGTTCTGCTACGCAATACTTTGTCGGGACGTTCGATGGAAAGAAATTCGTAAATGAATCTCCCTCAAAAACGAAATGGATGGATTGGGGAAAGGATCATTACGCCGCAGTGACTTGGAGCAATGCTCCCGAAGGCCGGCACATTGCTCTGGCTTGGATGAGTAATTGGGAGTATGCCAATAATGTACCGACTCGGCAATATCGGAGTGGCAATTCTGTGCCGCGAGATCTTTCGCTTTATACCCATGAGGGAGAAACTTACGTAAAATGCACTCCTTCCCGGGAATTACTGAAATTGCGTGATAAAGGTACAAAGAAACGTACTTTCAAGGTAGACCGTACCTATAATCTGGATAAACTGATTGCCGACAACACAGGCACATACGAAATAGAGATGACCATTAAAAATAAAAATGCAGAGGTCATCGGTTTCCAGCTTTTCAATTCCAAAGGCGAAGAAGTGGAAATGTATTATAATCTCGTGGAAAAGAAATTCTTCATGGATCGCACCAAGAGTGGGGATGTGTCGTTCAGTAAAGAATTTCCGGCTGTGACATCGGCTCCCATAGAGGGGGGGGACGAAATCAAACTTCGTTTGTTCGTCGACAAATCGAGTATTGAAGCTTTTGGCAACGATGGGCGTTTCGCAATGACGAATCTCGTGTTTCCGTCAGAACCTTACAACCGTGTCAGTTTCTATGCCAAAGGCGGTAGTTATAATGTAACTTCATTCACTGTATTTAATTTAGTAGTCAAGTAGTTTAGTAGTCAAGTAGGTAAGTAGTTAAGTAGGTAAGTAGTAAGTAGCAGATACTACGTAAATGTAAGCAAGACATTTCTACTTAACTACTTAACTACTTAACTACTTACCTACTTGACTACTGAACTACTGAATCACTGAATTTCTTACTGCTTAAAAAAACATATCATGGAAAATAGTAAAAATGCTTCGTTATCGAAACTCGTCCCGGTGATGCTTTGTTTCTTTGTCATGGGATTTGTTGATCTTGTAGGGATTGCTTCTAACTATGTAAAGGCCGATTTGAACCTGACGGATTCTCAGGCAAATATCTTCCCTTCATTGGTGTTCTTTTGGTTCCTTATTTTCTCTGTGCCGACGGGCATGTTGATGAACCGTATCGGTCGTAAGAAAACCGTGTTACTTAGTTTGGTGATCACTTTTGCTTCTCTGCTTCTTCCGATTTTTGGAGACAGCTATCTGTTGATGCTTGTTTCATTTTCTCTGTTGGGCATTGGAAATGCCTTGATGCAGACTTCTCTGAATCCACTGCTTTCAACGATTGTCAGTGGTGAGAAATTGGCAAGCAGCCTTACTTTCGGGCAGTTTATAAAGGCTATCGCCTCTTTTCTTGCCCCTTATATTGCCATGTGGGGTGCTACACAAGTGATTCCGTCGTTCGGTCTGGGGTGGCGTGTATTGTTCCCCATTTATCTGATTATTTCCATTGTTTCCATTCTGTTGCTGAATGGTACGAAGATCTCCGAAGAGATGGAGGAGGGAAAGCCGTCTACGTTCACTCAGTGTCTTGCTTTATTAGGGAAACCGTTCATTCTGCTTTCCTTTATCGGTATCATGTGTCATGTTGGTATTGATGTCGGTACGAATACTACCGCTCCAAAAATACTTATCGAGCGTTTAGGTATGACGTTGGCCGATGCCGGTTTTGCTACCAGTCTGTATTTTATCTTTCGTACTATCGGTTGTTTACTCGGTTCGTTTATTCTGCGCAAGATGTCTCCTAAAACGTTCTTTGCCATCAGCGTATTTTGTATGTTGGCGGCGATGGTGGGGCTGTTTGTTTTCCATGATCAGACCATGATTTATGTTTGCATTGCTCTTATCGGTTTCGGTAACTCGAATGTATTCTCCATTATTTTCTCTCAGGTATTACTTTACATGCCTAATAAGAAGAATGAAGTTTCCGGATTGATGATTATGGGACTTTTTGGCGGAACTATTTTCCCATTGGCAATGGGGCTTGCTTCCGATGCAGTGATGGGACAAAGCGGTGCGGTAGCGGTGATGACAGTCGGTGTTGTGTATCTTTTATACTATACCCTCCGCATCAAAAAGTAATTTCAATCGTAAATCGTAAATTGTTAAATCGTAAATAAAACAGGTATGAATAACATAATAGTAGGAATGGGCGAGGCGCTTTGGGATGTGTTGCCCGAAGGAAAGAAAATAGGGGGGGCTCCGGCGAATTTCGCTTACCATGTATCACAATTCGGTTTTGACAGCCGTGTAGTGAGTGCCGTCGGTAATGATGAATTGGGTGATGAGATTCTGAAAGTATTTAAGGAAAAGCAGTTGAAACATCAGTTGCAGACAGTGAATTATCCTACCGGAACTGTGCAGGTGACATTGGATGACAACGGTATTCCCTGCTATGATATTAAGGAAGGGGTAGCTTGGGATAACATTCCATTTACAGATGATTTGAAACGGCTGGCATTAAGTACTCGTGCTGTATGCTTCGGTTCGTTGGCCCAGCGCAATGAAGTGAGCCGCACTTCGATCAATCGCTTTCTCGATACCATGCCCGATGGTGAAGGACAATTGAAAATATTCGATATCAATCTTCGGCAGGGATTCTTTACCAAAGACATTATCCGTGATTCCTGTCAGCGTTGCAATGTATTGAAAATTAATGATGAAGAATTGGTGGCTATCAGCCGATTGTTTGGTTATCCCGGCATTGATCTTCAAGACAAATGTTGGATTTTGCTGGCTAAGTATAATCTGAAAATGTTGATTCTCACCTGTGGAACAAACGGTAGTTATGTTTTTACTCCGGGAGTCGTTTCTTTCCAGGAAACCCCTAAAGTACCGGTAGCAGATACAGTAGGTGCAGGTGACTCTTTTACCGCGACCTTTACCGCAGCTTTATTAAAAGGGAAAAGTGTGCCCGAAGCTCATAAACTGGCGGTAGAAGTTTCTGCATATGTTTGTACTCAGAGTGGCGCCATGCCGGAACTTCCACAGGTTTTAAAAGATAAACTATAGGATAAGATATAAATGAATTGTGTCGTGATTTGAGAATGTTCGAATCTGACGAATGAAAGGAAGAAAGGTTGGTTGTGGTAAGGAAAAAGTAATACAATTTAGGTTGTTTGTAAAAACTTGGTTTTCAATAGGTTGGTAAACTTGCTTTTTTCTCGTAGAGTTTCGGGTCGTTCCTCGTAGAGGAAGGTTCTGTTTCTCTACGAGGAACGGGGCGAGTCTCTACGAGAAAAATCCTGCTTGTTTATAATCTTTTACAGTAGTAGAAAGCTTATAGAAAAAAGAATTCTCTTATTATGAAAAATAAGCCAATAATGTATATCTTTTTCCCTTTTTAATTAGGAACATATACTATCTTCTTTTTTAGTCCAGATCCTCCTTAATTACTTCATCAATTTCCTTGATACGTTTCTCCCGTTCTTTTTTGGATTTTACTTTTTGATCTTTGTATCCGGTATCTGTACGTTCGGAAACCTCTTCACTCCATTCTTCGAATTTGTCTATTGCCGGTCGCCCGTTCGGATCTATGTTCTCTTCGGCAATCGGGGCATTTCTGTTAATCATATCATCCATAACATTTTTGTTTTAATGGTTTGTATGATATACACACTGATGATGAAAAAGTTCCCGGTATCTGTTCTTTTTCATAATCATTCACAGAAAGCACGCAAAGATAAATTTCTTTTGCGATTCATTGTATTATTGCGCCTATACACCAATATTTGCCAACTAAAAAACAAAAAGTACCAATTCGACTTCTTATAATACACTACTTTAGCATTTGATATTACTATTATCACCGGTGATTCCGGATTTATTTCCATTGGTGGTAAACAGTACGCTCTTTGTCAAGGAGATGTTGTTTTTTCAATACCGGGAGAGGTTCGGGCATGGGACAAAAGTCATCTTCCACAAGGCTATGCACTTATTTTTGAGGAAGAGTTTTTGATTTCATTCTTTAATGATCCTTCCTTCATGCAAAATCTCTCTTACTTTAATCGAAACAGGGCATCTGCTAAAATGGATATTATTGATATCTATACCCGGATTGATAGCTTGGTTCGTAATATTATTGTCGAAATTAATAATGAACAATCAAGAGATGAACATATTTTACGTGCTCTACTCTATGAAATGCTGATGTTTTTGAATCGGGAATATTTGAAAAGTAATGCAGGGATTGAGGAGAATTCACGTCACAGGCATATAGATCGTTTTATGAAATTGGTGGATGAGAATTTCAGAACCCACCATGATACGAAATATTATGCGGATAGATTGTGTATAACCCCTAATTATTTGAATGAAGTCGTTCAACAAGAAATGAAAATCAGTCCTAAGTGCTACATTCCTTTCTTTGATTCTTATTGTATGATTTCTCTTTCCTCTTCCTACTTTTGTGTTATCTATAAATTAAAAGAATAAAAAGATGAAAGAGGTAGAAAAAACGATTGGTAAGCTGATTGATCATCAGAAAATAGCTTTTATTGGTTCCATCGATGTGGATGGTTATCCAAATATGAAAGCAATGTTGACACCCCGAAAACGTGAGGGGATACGCACCCTTTATTTTACGGCTAACACATCCTCCATTTTTTAAAGGACAATCGTTCCTGCCTTTATTTTTGCGACCGTCGTTTTTTTCGAGGGGTGATGTTGAAAGGTACGATGGAAGTATTAACGGATAATGAGCCTAAAGAGTTGATATGGGAAGAGGGCGATACGATGTATTACAAAGAAGGAGTCACTGATCCGGATTATTGCGTTTTAAGGTTTACGGCAACCAGTGGGAGGTACTACAGCAGTTTTAAATCAGAAAACTTTGCTGTTGAGTAGTCTGGCGGTTTATGCTGTTTTTAATTGGTGGATGAATAGAACTTATAGGTAAATTGTTTGAGTGCGGTTTAGTTCTTTCATAAATTAGAGAAACTGTGCCAACAAAGTATATTATTCATATCTTCTATTGACACAGTTGTACTAATATGTTTGGAGAGAGAAGAAAATTATGCTCCTGCTACACGTGGCATTAACACAGGTTCTGCTTTCATTCTCGATTGTAATGCTTTAAGCAATAATTCTGTTTTTATGTCCTTGTATTTTTCGTCATTCCAAAGGTTTATTAATTCGTTTGGATCATTTTTCAGATCAAACAATTCTCCTTCGTTACTATTCATATCGAAAGCCAGCTTATAATGCTTGTCTATATAAGTACAAACATAAAATTTCGTCATTTGGAAACGGTTTTCTACAATTACATGATCCCGAATCTCTTTTTTATTTCCCATAAATACATCTGTTTGATCTATGCCTGTCATACATCTGGGAATTTTTTTACCTGCCATTCCTAAGATAGTAGGTGCAATATCCACTAATGAGATAAGTGCCTGGCTTCGTACACCTTGTGGCATTTTACCTTTATAGGAAGCTATAAATGGAATTTTGACTGCATCTTCGTAATCGAATACTCCTTTACCCACCAAACCGTGATGTCCGATAAATGCCCCATGATCTGTGGTGAATATGATTAAAGTATTGTCTATTTGTCCGTTTTCTTCCAGATGGTCCAGTATTTTTCCTATATAGTGATCCATCATGGAAACCATTCCATAATAAATCGCTTTGTTTTGCTGGAGTTTTTCTTTTGTCCATCGATGCTGTGCAATGCCATGTACCGGATAAGACGGGTTGCCTTCTGCCCAAATAGATTTGTCCGGATTCTCTTCCCGAGTCACCCTATAATGGAGTGGCATGTCAGAGATGTCGTCATTTACAGTTTCTGGAATATCCATATCTTCTGGTTTATACATAGATGCCCAGGGTTCAGGAATCAAATATGGGTTATGGGGATCAAAGAAACTGGCCCAAAGCATGAAGGGTTTATCCCCCTTTTTGTATTGGTCAAGAAGGGCAATGCAACGTTCTGCAATCCAAGCGTCGGTATGATATTTTTCTGGCATTTTCCACGCTCCGTATTGTCCTTTCGGGGCATTTCCCGTAGGAGTACGATACCAATCTCTCCATTTTTCTCCTACCTGATTTTGTAACCATATGGCATAATGTTGCCCTACATGAGGTTCATCAGCATGGTTTCTGGCCAATTCTACATGGTCGAATCCATAGAATGGACCATAAAATTCTTTCCAAAAGTCGAAATCTTGTAGAATCGGATACGCTTCGGCAGACGGATATTCGGCAGTTCCTCCGAGAGGTTGAAAATGGGCTTTTCCGATAAGCGCTGTTTCATATCCGCATTCGGATAAGCAATCGCCTATACATAATTCCGTTTCAGGCAGTTTTGTACCAAGAGCGTAAGCACCGTGTTGACTTGGATAACGCCCTGTGATAATTGAAGCCCGTGAAGGAGTGCTTACCGGATTGCAAGTGTAGGCTTTATCGAAAATGACTCCTTTACTTGCCAATCTGTCCAGATTAGGAGTTTTACATTTAGGATCATTATATCCCATTGCCATCCAGTGATGCTGATCACTGGTAATAAGAAGTATGTTTGGAGAATCTTTCGATATTTTACAATTTTCGTATTCGCCATAGTACTTTTTATACGCTTCATTAAGTTCGGCAGACTGAGCTACAACCAGTTGAGGGAGTAGGATAGTCGCATTTAAAAGCAACGTTTTTTTTGTCATGAGTTATCGTTTTAATTAATTATTTTTCCATTTGATTATTACAGTCTCTTCAGGTGATATCGTAAGCTTATTCGCTGTGGAATGGGCATTTTTATTCGCAAACAAGATGAATGCTTTTCCTTTTCCTCCGACTATATCGACGGTTTGTACAGATGCGGATTTGTTAATAATAAGAGAATACATCGTTCCGTTGCTCTTAAAACTTTTCATCATGACATCTTTATAATGCTTGTCGAAGTGAGGATTGTCATTAAGTATTTTATTGGGGAGTAAACTTACGGTGAGTTTTGATAATTCGGAGAAGTCCTTGGATTCACGTGCTCCTAATGCTATAGGTGAAGGAATCCAAAAGACCTTGCCTTTTCCATATTGATTGATACAAGCGATGCATTCTCCCTCCTTGTCCATTATAGGCGTAGCTTTTGAGGTTTCTATTGTTCCTTTCCACAAATGTGCAGGCAGTTTATAATTATCTTTCTCAAAATCCAGACTAAATAAGTTTTCTTTTATTTTGTATTCGATAGGATAAGATCCGAAAAGATTTTCTAAAGCAAATCCACTGACCACTGTACTATGTGCTTGATAATCATAATATCCCGTTAATCCATCCGCTATTAATGTTCCTCCTTTCTCAACAAATGATTCCAGTTGTTTAATGACCTTATTGTCCAATGCTATTTGGTGAGACAGAATGATGACTTGGTCGGTATAATCATTCAAAGAGAAATCAAACTCTTTGATCTCTTTGAAATTGGCTTGGAGGCCAGTTTCTGACAACGCTTCAAAATATGATAGAGGAGAACACATGACAGCTCCAATACTCCTGCCGTTTCCATTTAGTTTTCCTCTTGTTTGGGCCGCTTCAACCCACATTGATTCGTGATTGTATAGAATTGAAATTCCACTGTTCAAAGTTTTGATGTTCGACATCATTTTTACGTTTTCTGTGATAAATTTTCCTATCGTTGCTGCGGCAATAAGTCTGTCCGATGATTTATTTTTGAAATTTATCATCGCCCATTCTCCCGCTTCCGCAGCAGTACTTCGAGCATTGAAACTCCAAAATATACCACCTTTGGCTTCTGTTGCAAAATTTATCCAAAGCCATTGTATTATTTCTTCCGCAGTAGGACAGAGTGGATTAGCTCCGCTATACAAATTGTTTCCTCCTTGAAGTTCGGTCATCAGCCAAGGTAATTCTCCGGCACCGGAGCGAATTAACTCTGCGTTTGCCGACATCGCTACAGTATATGCTTTACGGGGGAAATATCCAAAATGCCAGCTTGCATGTGCCGACCCTCCTAAACTATTTAAGAAAGTACGCCATGTAGGAAAATCATATAGCCCGGATAACTTGAACACATTATGCGGATTAACATGCAAATCATGTTGTTTGTCATAAAGTCGTACTTGGTTCGCTAACCAATTCAGATACCAATTGTGATAATCGATAATGAAGTTTTCTTTTTCAAAATTTAATACAGGATATCCTTTTTCGTTGTATTCTGAAAAATTGTGTTCTTTTTTCCAGTCCGAGAAACGTTCTTTAGTAAACGGTTCGTTAAAAGGTAAATTGGGTGTACCTGGCTCATTGATTAAAACCCATGCAGCCAAATTTTTATATTGGGAGAAATGGGATACTACGTTTTTTATATAGTCTTCCACTTCTTTTTGGTGCTCGCGTGAATGTGGAAATTTGAATCCTCCCACATCAGTAAACTCTGTATCAGGAAATAAGGTAGCATATACCTTTATATGATATTTGTCCGCTAACTTAAAAGCCCTATCAAACAGTGTAAAATCGTATGTACCACTTGGGGTTTTCATATACTTTCCGAACATACGGATCCGACAAGTGGTCATATTGCTTTCCGCGAGCAATTTGAACCATTGTTCTATTTGTTCCTGAGTTTGTCCGGGTTCGATAAAAATCTGCGCTCCGACAAAAGGAGTACTTTGTTTGCTTATTCTTTCCCCATAAGAGTTAATATAGGGGAATAACATCAAAAATAGAATTAAAAACGCTTTCTTTTGCATACCTTGATTGATTATAATAATTATTTTATTTTTTGTAGGTTTGTTTTATAAATTCTGATGGAAGTATATTAAAATATTCCTTGAATGTTTTTGTAAAATACGAATTACTGTTTATACCCACTTGATACATTACTTCTGAAACAGTATAATCATTGTTCTTGAATAGTTCATAAGCTTTTTCCATTCTTAAATTACGTATTAACGTGGAGATTGGAATATCAGTAACAGCCTTTACTTTTCTGTATAATTGGGTTCTGCTGATATTTAATTCTTCGCAAATATTTGTTATCCCGAATTCGGAATTGCTAATATTGTCGTGGATTAAGCCAATCAGTTTTTCATAAAATTGATTACCGCCCTTATTGTAATCTGTATTTTCTATTTCATTGCCGGAATCATATTCCATCAAACTGTTTTTCCTGTATTTGATGATGTTGTTTATTTTTTGAATTAAAATCTCCATGGAAAAAGGTTTGAGAATATAGTCTTCAGCACCACAGTCATATCCTAAAGCGATGTCCTGAGGCGTATCTTTGGCAGACAGCATCAAAATAGGTATGTGGTTGGTCATCATATTACTTTTTACTGCATTGCATAGATCATATCCTGTCTTATTGCCTTCCAAAACTATATCTAAAAGAATCAAATCAGGGATGAATTGTATAATTTCATCAATTGCATCGTCAACATTGTTTTTGCAAATTACATTGAATCTTTCAGCTAAGCAAACAGTTAAATATGTACTCATGTCGAGATTGTCCTCTACGATGATTATTGTTGCTTTTGACTCTTGTTTGTTATCATTGATCTGTTCGCGAGTGATAGGTGATATATTCTCTTTTTTAATAAGTTCTTTATCATCATAGTATTCTTTACTGACAGGGATTCTTACAGTGAATAACGTTTGGCCTCCATCCGGATCACTCTTTACCGATATACTACCTTTATGTAGTCTTACCAATTGGTTCACCAATGAAAGACCGATTCCCATTCCTTGATTTTTTTGCCGATTATTTTGATAATAACGCTCAAAAATACGAGTTATGTCATCCGGGGAAATGCCCCATCCTGTATCTTCTACGGCAAATTCTATTTTATCATTGACTTGTGCTGCAAAAACGGTTACACGACCTCCTTTTGAGTTAAATTTTATAGCATTGGATACCAAATTTCCGATGATTTTAACCACTTTATCTTCATCCAAATATCCGATCATATCCGATGATTCACAAACTAAATGAAATTCTATTTGTTGATTTTCAGCAACAGGTCTGAACCGTTCACAGATATCTTCAAGTAGTAATGATATATTGGTTTCTTTTACACATAAAGGTACGACTCCCTCATCTATTTTTTGTAAATCGAGAAATTGGGATACTAAGTTATTCAGATGTTCGATGTTTCTACGCATGATATCCAACTTAGTGGTATTCACCGTTCCTCCTATATCGTTTATTATATCATTAAGCGGAGTTATTATCAAAGATAACGAAGTGCGGATTTCATGTGAAATATTAGCATGAAACTGTAGTTTGGTTTCACTTAACACTTGTTCATGTTCTCTTTGTATATGCTCTATTTGTAAGTCTCGCTTTAGTTTGTATTGTGTAAAATAATACTTAAGTACAAGCAATATGATCATTACCACAAATATCAGATACAATAGATAAGCCCACCAAGTATTCCAAGGAGCCTCTCCTACAGTCAGTTCAATACATCTTTCGTCAGTGTCCCAGATACCATTGATTTCTGTTGCTTTTACATGAAATTTATATTTGCCGGCATCTAAATTATTATAGCTTGCAATACGATTGTCTGATGATGTATAAACCCAATCTTCGTCAACTCCTTCTAATTTATAAGCATAATAGATTTTGTTGGGAGAGGTATAATTGGGGGCAATGAATTCGAAAGAAAAATTATTATTCAAATATGAAATATCGATTTGATCGGCATCAATGATATTGCATTTTAATGGTACACTGGAATTTATTTTTTGATTTGGCTTTACGGATTTATTATAAATCATAAAGCGTATAGTCTGTATTTGTGCATCATTTCTAATATCCTTAATGTCTAATGGGTTGAAATAATTAATCCCATTAATGGAACCGATGTACAAAGTTCCGTCAGCAGCCAGATATCCTGCTTCTGTTAAGCAATTGGAGCACAGGCCATCGCTATAATAATATTCTCGATAATGGCCTGTCTCCGGATTGTAATGTAATAAACCTTGGCTGGTGTTTAGCCAAATGGAATGATCGGAGACTTCAATTACACTTAGTATTTTATGATTGATAAGTTTCTCATGAGGAGCAACTGATATTACATTTGCTTCTAAAGATGAACAATCAAATGAGTTTATTCCTGAATCTGTTGCTACCCAGACATAATTACCGTTTTTAGAAAAACAAATGTCCCAGATATGATTACTTTTGATAGAACTGTTGGTTGTATTTATACTTTGATATTTGATTATGTCAGAAAATATATTCAAAGTGATAACAAATATCCCTTTGGATCGGGAGCCTAACCAAATACGCCCAAGTTTGTCTTTACCCAAGCAAAATATATCTTGCGTATAAGGAGCATTAAAATAATGTACAGAGACAGAAGAGGTAAACAAACCTCTTATTCGGGCTAATTTTCCGGTTCCGCCAATCCATATGGTTCCTTGGTCATCTTCTATAATCACACTCGCTGCAAGTATCTTATTATAGATATCCGTGGGAATACCACTGATTTCATTCAAATTATATAGTTTTTTCCCCTTGTAAATGTACACATTTTTGTTAGTCAATATCCATATGTTTTTCTTGGAATCTTCCATTATAGCATTGAAATTCTGTTTCGAATCTATTGGAAACTTGGTATAAACTCCGTCTTTTAACATATATAAGCCTCCTAATTTTATGCCGATCCATAAATTGTCTGAAGAGTCTTTAGTGATGACGCGTACCAATGGGCGTATTTCCTCTTTTGGCATCAATAGCTTATGAAATGGTAAGGGAGATAAATCAACGATGGCAACGCCATTATGGCCCGAACCTATCCATAGACAATTAGAACGGTCTATGAAAAAATTGCGAATCAAGTTTGATTGGAAGAATGTGGAATTGTTTAAATCTGTTGTTTTCCTAATTTTGAAACTACCTTTTTGATGAGATTCTAAAATGCGTATGCCACTGTTTTCTGTACCGGCAATGTATATTCCGCGTTTCAATTCCTTTATCGCAGTTAGCGGAGTGCTTACATTGGTTTTTACCACTGTTCCTTCATCAATGAGGTAAATTCCTTCATCATGAAGAATAAACAATTGTGAAGAGGAATCACAATAAATATCTCTGGCCTGTTTTATCAGTTGATTTTCATAGCACCCTTTTATGTTTTGATCGGTATCTAAATGATATATCTTATTATTTGTAAGTATCCATATACAGCTTTTGTCTGGAGATAATAGAATACGTTTTATGGTGGTATGCCACAGACTTTCAATTTTTGTTTTTTCATGTACAACCTTATGCAGGCTATCTATATGCAATAAATAAAGTCCGTCCGAGGTTCCGACCCATATTTTATGGTTGTTGTCTTCTATTAAACTTCGGCAATTCTTCCACTTTATGTCAGTAGGTACATGAAAATTGTCAGTATCCTTATTGTAAAAATTTACGCAGGATGTTCCTTCTGTACCTACAATGAGATTTCCTTTTGAATCTTCAAGTATAGCCAGTATTCTATTGTTGGATAAGGAAGTTGTATCATTATTGATGTGGTAGTAATTTTTATAGTTGGTACCATCATATTTACATAGACCATCGTAAGTTCCCATCCATACAAAACCGTTTTTATCTTGAACAATGGAAGTAACGGCTTGTTGCGGAAGCCCTTCATTGACAGAAATAACATGCAAACGCGACGAAAGAATGTCCGCGTTAGCAGTTTGTCCATACGTACTTATTGAGAATGCAGCTAATAGAAAAATGTATAAAATGTAGATCATAATATGATTCGTTCAGGTTCTTAATCTTTTCGCAAAAATATATGTTTTATTATTCTTATCCTATATTCCAAATTTATAATTGGCCCAATGGTTCATTCGAGCAAAAGAAAGACACTTTAGAGCAATGGTGCAGTATGTGAGATTTGTACATTTGCAGCAGTTATTAATCTTATATTATAATTCCATGAAAAAATTATTATTCGCTACCTTATTACTTTTATGTAATTTAATGGTAAATGCACAAATTAAGGTGACTGGTACCGTTTATTCTGAACAAAATCGTGAAACATTAATCGGTGCTACGATTATCATTGAAGGAACCGAAACCGGAACCATCACTGATCTTGATGGTAAGTTCTCAATTGTTTGTAGTACTTTGCCTGTTAATATCAAAGTTTCTTATATGGGTATGGATTCTAAAGTCGTGACGGTTAAAAGTCAGAATGATTTACCTTTAAAAATTTATCTGGAAGAAACACAAAATGAAATTGACGAAGTAGTGGTAATTGGTTATGGAACTGTTAAAAAAAGCGATTTAACCGGATCTGTAACTTCCATGAAAGGATCGGATGTTAGTAATTCTCACATGTTATCATTAGACCAGGCAATGGCCGGAAAAATGGCTGGTGTAAATATTACAAACACGAGTGGAGAACCGGGAGCCGGTATTAGTATTCAAATTCGTGGTACTGGTTCTATCAATTCGGATAGCGAACCGTTATATGTCATTGATGGTGCCCCGATATCCAAGGATGCCGGTACCGGAGTCGGCGATCCGAAAGGATTAAGTTCGGCAGTGTTTAATCCTTTATCATCTTTAAATCCGAATGATATTCAATCAATCGAGATTTTGAAAGATGCATCGGCTACTGCAATATATGGTTCACGTGGAGCTAATGGCGTTGTTCTAATAACCACAAAATCCGGTATGGAAGGTAAGCCAGTTGTCTCTTTTTCAACCTATGTCGGTGTTGGAAGTGTGTCCAAGAAAATAGATGTACTGCAAGGGGAAGATTATTTGAATTATATGAAATATGAACGTGAAGATCCGGATTATATAGCAAAATATGATTCTTTACAAAACACTCCGTTCTATGATTGGCAAGATTATCTTTTTAAAAATTCTATTACTCAGGATTATAATATAGGTATACGAGGAGGAACAAAGACAACTAAATATTCAATGAGTGCAGCTTATACCGATCAGTCCGGATTGGTAGAAAATTCCGGATTTGACAGATTTACAATCCGCTCGAGAGTAGACCAAAATATAGGGAAGAGAGCCAAGACGGGTGTTAATATTAATTTTTCGAAGACTTCTCAGGATGGTGTGCCTTCCGGTGGCTCTAAGGATACAGGAGCGGATGTCTTTCAGCAGGTTTTAAGTTATCGTCCGGCAAATGTCCGTTTTAATAGTTCTGATTTTGACTGGGATGGAGAATTGACAGGTGATTATAATCTTCAAACGAATCCTCATGACTATGTAACTACTGTACAGAATAGGCTAAGTAGTGTGAGAACGACTGCTAACGCTTATATACAATATGATGTTATAAAAGATTTGCAGTTCAAAACTTCTTATAATGTTGATATGATTAATACCAACAAAGAGATTTTTTATGGTCCCTCTATTGCAGCTGGTGCTTCTGTGAACGGTCGTGGAGTAAACTCTTGGGCAAAACGCTTTAATTGGTCTTGGGAAAACATACTGACTTATAACAAAGTGTTTAAGAAGCATCATAGTCTTAATGCAATGGTGGGCTATACAATGGAAAAGAATAGTGGCAGGAATTTTTCTATTGAAACTACTGATTATCCAGCCGCTTATTCTGATTTGACAGGTGGCAATGTAGGGCTTGGATTGAATATAATGGCACCTGATGTTAAAGATTATGCCAGTACATTGCTTTCTTATTTGGGGCGTGTGAACTATTCTTATAAGAGTAAATACTTGTTTACGGCAAGTTTCCGTGCAGACGGTTCAAGTAAGTTTCCTAAAGGGAATAAGTTTTCCTATTTTCCTTCAGCTGCTATAGCTTGGAATATTCATCGTGAAAAGTTTATGCAATCCTTAAAAACAATTGATGAATTAAAGTTAAGATTCAGTTATGGGCGTACCGGTAATCAGGGAATACCTGCATATAGTAGTTTGTCTACTTATTCAAATGTGTATTATTCATTTAATGAAAGTGGTGGCATAAGACCTTCTTCTACATTAAAACCCGGTATTGCAGTGGGTTCTATAGCTAATCCTGATTTGACATGGGAAACCACTGAACAATATAATGTCGGATTTGATATGGCATTGTTCAATAATAGGTTATCGTTATCCGTAGATGCCTACTATAAAAAGACTTTTGATTTATTACTCGATAAACCTTTGGATTACACGACCGGTTTTAGCACCATGATGTATAACTCTGGTAGTTTGGAAAATAAGGGAATTGAATTTGTAGTGAATTCTGTCAATATCTCCAACAAGGATTTCTCTTGGACTTCTTCTTTGAATATGTCGTTTAATAGGAATAAAATTCTTGATTTAGGAGAGAATTCGGCTTTGACATTCAATGCAGGCAATATTTATAATGAAGCTTTTATCCTTGAACCGGGGCAGGCAGTAGGAACAATGTATGGGTTTATCTATGATGGAGTTTATCAGTACAAGGATTATAAGAATTTCTATAAAAACAACGATCCATCGCAAGGATTATTATCAATCGAACAATGTCGGGAAATTTATAATCGTGCCAAGAATGGTGAAGAGAAACTGGTGCTTATGGATGGACAACCTAAATATGCAGGGGATGTTCCATTGCCGGGAAGCGCAAAATTTAGAGATGTAGTGGGCGATGATAATAACATTACTACAGATGATAGAACTTATATTGGAAACAGCGAACCTAAATTTACAGGTGGATTTGTTAATAAATTCAATTATAAAGGATTTGATCTGAATATTTTCTTGTCATTCTCATATGGTGGTAAATTGTTTGTGACCAATTATTATCCGGTTTGTGGTTATAATAATCGTAATATATTGCAAAGTATTTATGATGAGGCGTGGAGACCATATAGAGATTCAAACGAATGGCCGGATTATACCATAGACTCATACAAAAACTTAGCATCGAGTTTGTTTGTAGAAAACGGTTCCTATCTTAAGATTAAAGATATTACTTTAGGTTATACTTTGCCAACGTCATGGCTTGAAAAAGTAAAGATAAGCAGAGCTCGTATCTATCTGACAGGCCAAAACTTATTTACATTTACAAAATTTAAGTGGTATGATCCCGAAGTCGCTTCTAATAATCCGATTACGGGTGGTATGTACCGTTTTGTTTATCCAAGTTCAAGAACCATTATTACAGGTCTTTCTATCGATTTTTAAACAACCCTAAATAAATACAAGATGAAAAAAATATATAAATCATTACTGTTTGCTGTAACTCTTACGGTGACTTCATGTGAGATTAATTTCCTAGACGAAAAAATGACGACACAGTTAGGTGGAGATCAAGTTTATACGAAAGTTAGTGATTATGAAATGGCATTGATTGGTATTTATGATATGCTCGGTACACGTAGCTTGCCAACATTAGGTAATGAAATTACCAATTATTTGACCAATTATAATGCCGGACTACCTTTGCTTAACGAGTTGGCGACCGATGAAATGGGGGCCATTACTGCCGGTGCTTCTAAACAATTGATGCTCGAAGAATTGGATAAATGCAAACCGACTCCTCAAAATGGCATTATTAAATCTTTCTATGCCGGTCAATATGCCATGATTAATAGGGCAAATGATTTAATTTTTAATGCAGAAAAGTCTGGCATTGAAAGTGTTATTGTCAACCGTTGTGTTGCTGAAGCTAAATTTTTGCGTGCTCTCTGCTATTACAACTTGACTTCTGTTTTTGGTGGATGTGTGCTTACTACATTGCCAGGGTCGGAACGAGTAGGTGAAAACATGCCGCGATCATCTACTGAGGCAGTATACGGACAAATATTCCAAGATTTGATAGATGCTTATTCTGTACTACCTGTCAGTTTTGCGGCAGAGAAAGAGATGGGACGTGCTACCAGAATTGCGGCTGCGGCTCTTTTGGCACGGGCAAGCTTAACTGCTGCTACGATGGGGAAATATGCTCACATTTCTCCGGATATGGCTTTGGAAGATGGAATAAATTCATATGAATGGGCTAAAAACAAATTTGCCGAATTAATTAGCCAAGCAAAAGACTATGCACAGAAAGTGATAGATGAGGGATATGGAGGTAATGAAGAGGTACTGCTATCTATGTCTTATGCAGATAGTTTTTATCCTTCGGAAAATACTCCTGAAGTTATTTTTGATGTACAGTTTAAAGATGCTTTATCGCAAGAAGAAGGTGGTTGGGTAGGTCAAATATATGGTCCCGGTTCATGGAACTGGGTACTTCCGACAGGCAATGTGGCCAATACTTATATGCCTTATGGAGGAGCTACCATTGCTGATAATTTTCCCAGTAAGCCCACGAAAGAGACGTGTGATATGAGAAAATACAAGAATATAACCAATTTTCAGTATAAAGGTGATGGAACCTTATGGCCTCCTACGGCGGCAAATAAAACTTATAATTTGGGGAAATTTGCGATGGAGAAAAAGCCTGATTATCCTAAACAACGTACACCGATCAATTATGTGGTACTTCGTCTGGCAGAGATGTACTTAGTTTTAGCGGAAATAGAAGCAGAACAGAATGGCGGACCTACTGACAGAGCTTTACGTTTGCTAAATTATGTCAGACGCCGTTCGGCTAATGAGACTATTTTACCGGAAATAACGAAGGAGAATATGGCTGATCCTTCCATTGTAAAACCGATAACAGGCATTACTCCAAAAGACCAGTTGGAAGAGTTCAGAATGGCACTTATGCAGGAACGAATGTTGGAATTTTTAGGAGAAAGCCTGCGCAGGGTCGATTTGATTCGTTCTGGTTGGATGAAAGAGTATCTGGAATATACCAATGTGGAAGATTATGATAAAAATAAATATATATATAAGAGAAGGCAATTTGAAGATTATTCGATTTTTCTTCCGATTCCTTCAAGAGAAATTACAATTACTAATAATGTCATAAAGCAGAATTTTGGATATGGTAATTAAAACTTTAAAAATGATGGTTTCACTTGTTACAAGTGGAACCGTCATACTCCCGTCGGTCGCTCAGGAAGCGGCTTCTAATAAAATTGAAGGTAATCCCAATATTTTATTAATCATGGTGGATGATTTGGGATTGGGTGATTTGTCGTGCCAATATGCTAAAGATGTACAGACTCCGAATATTGACCGGTTGTTTCATCAAGGCGTTCGTATGGACAACTTTTATGCAAATTCATCCGTATCTTCTCCAAGTAGGGCCGGGCTATTGACCGGTTGTTTTCCGGATATGGTCGGAGTACCGGGAGTAATCAGAACTGATCCTAAGGGGAGTTGGGGCTATCTTTCTCCGGATGCTGCACTCCTTCCCGAAATGATGAAAAAAGCCGGTTATCAAACTGCAATTATCGGTAAATGGCATTTGGGACTTGAGAGTCCTAATTTACCCAATGAAAGAGGTTTTGATTTCTTCCATGGTTTCTTGGGAGACATGATGGATGATTACAATACGCACTTGCGTAGAGGTTTCAATTATATGCGACTCAATACTGAAGAAATCGATCCTCAGGGACATGCCACAGATTTGTTTACTGACTGGGCGTCCGATTATATATTTAAAGCGAGAAAGCAAGATAAACCATTTTTCCTATATCTGGCATATAATGCACCTCATTCACCGTTGCAACCACCTGTGGAATGGGAAAAAAAGGTTCGTAAACGCCATCCGAATATTTCTGAAACTCGTGGAAAGTTGGTTGCTCTCATTGAGCATATGGATGATGGAGTAGGTAGAGTAATCAACTCTTTAGAGAAAAGCGGACAGTTAGATAATACTCTTATTATTTTTTGTTCGGATAATGGGGGAGATCGGAAATCGGAAGCAAATAACGGCCCTGTAAGAGGAGACAAAGGCGATATGTATGATGGGGGGATAAAAGTGGCTTGTTCTCTATATTGGAAAGGCCATTTGGAACATAGAAGGGTCAATAATTTAGTAATGATGTCGGATATATTCCCTACCTTATGTGATTTAGTTCAACTTCCTGTAAATCATCGGATAGATGGGATATCAGTACTTCCGTTATTGCGTAACCAAGAACAAGTAACTGATGATCGTTATCTGTTTTGGGTACGTCGTGAACACGGTGATATAGGCGGGAAAACTCAAAATGCTGTTAGATACAAAGAATATAAATTACTGCAAAACAGACCTTTTGAACCTTTGCAGTATTTCAATATGAAACAGGATTCCAAAGAATCTCAACCCTTAGAGAAAGATGCCGTATATTCTAAATTGTATAAAGCAATGGTTGAACATTATAGAATATCGGGAGCAATACCTTGGCAAAGACCTTTAACTAAATAAAATCAATGAAGAATATAAATAAAATTGTATATTATTTGCTGATAGCTTCAGCGAATATATTTCTTACTACTGCTCAGCAATTTACCATCGATTTGAATAAGAAATCCTGTGCTAAAGAGGGAATTATTGAAGTTGAACTTAGTGGTGAAAATCCGGATAGTTTGGGCGTATTAAGATATTATCAACTTAATTTACCTAACTATGATAAGGCTGTTTATTATGCACAAGATACTTATTATGATTATTGGCAGGTAAACGGAAACAGAGTACTTCCTTGGATATTTACACCGAATACTATTGGAGATTTGTTTGTGAAACCTGCTTATGGGGTAGACGATCAACAAAACTTGGCATTTAAAAATGCCGGGTTTAAAAATAGGACCAGATATGTATCAAGAAGTGGTTGTTTCATGCAAACTTCACTCAAAGACGGTAATGTACTTGCGTTATTGCCATTGGCTAATTCTGAAACAATATCTGATTTATATGTGACCGATGATGGAAAATTGATTTTTCGTGTAGCAAATTATGGAACACAGTCGGTTTCGGGGAAAGTGCCTGTATTGGCATGGAGCTTTGGAAGTAATACTAATGAAGCATCTTATTTGCTTTTTAGCCGATTACTAAAACATGACGAATATAAAAAGACCATGCGTTTGCGCTATCAGAAAGATTATCCTGAAATGTTTAAGTACTTAGGGTGGTGTACTTGGGAGCAATATAAGAAAGATATTAATTCTGAGTTACTTAAAAATGAAATTATAAAGTTGAAAACTATCGATTTGCCAATCCGCTATGCCATTATTGACGATGGACATCTTTCTTCACGTTCTGCAAAAAATATAAAGAACCAGTTGACAAGTTTTCTTCCTAATGATAAGTTTCCTCAAGGATTTTCTCCTTTACTCTCACTTCGTGAGCCGGATGGTTTGAAATGGATGGGGCTATGGCAGAATTTCAATGGGTATTGGGGAGGTTTTTCACCCGTAAATAATTTCGGAAATGAAATCAATCAATGTTTGCAAACAATTGAAAAGACGGGTTATACGATGCCGCGAATCGATTCAGTGTGTATTTCCAAAGTGTATCATGCATTTTTGGGACAATCGGCATCCGATGGCTTTGATTTTCTGAAAGTAGATTGGCAAGCTGCTAATTTATACATGCAACGATATAGCGAGAATGCGGCAAGAGGTGCTTTTTTAGCATCAAGAATTGTAGATGACATTGCCGATCGCTATTTTTCTAATGGGCTTATCAATTGCATGGCTATGAATAATGCGGTTTTACAAAATACTTATCATACAAATGTTACAAGAACCAGTATTGATTATAAACTGAATAATATGTTCATGGCCAAAGAACATTTGTTGCAATCTTATCATAATGCTCTTTACATATGTCCTACAGTGTGGGGAGATCATGATATGTTCCACTCTTCTGATAAAGTATGTGGTGACATAATGGCTTTGTCTAAAGCCATGTCTGGCGGACCGGTTTATTTATCGGATGCTCCTGATCAAATATCTTTTTCTAAAGTATCACCTTTATGTTATGATGATGGCTTGATAATACGTCCTTTGGCACCTGCTACAGTTATGGAACGTTCGGTATTCACAGCTCCGTTGATTGAACAAGTGCCTTATTATGTTTCTGCACCATTGGAGAATGGAGTTGCTGCAGTTGTTATTTACAATTTGTGTGTGGATTCTGTGACGGTTTCAGGCACGATCGATTCTTCTGATTATTCTATGACAGGAACTTTATTGCAACCCTATTCGGGAAAATGGAAGTTACCCGAAGAAGGACTTTTTTTGTATGATTATGATGCGCATACAGGATATCCTATCGGTAAAAACAAACATAAATTTCAAATATCAGGATTTGATGATAAATTGTATTTCTTTATACCAATATATAAAGGATGGGCGATAATTGGTCGGACAGATAAATATTTATCCCCGGCTACTGTATCTGATATCAAATATAAAAGAAACTCTTTAGAACTGACATTATCTGAGGCTGGTATTTTTGATTTTTGGATGAAAGAGGGTACCCCTTATGCAGAAAATATTACTTTTACCTCATTGGGAAATGGAATTTGGAGGGCGAATGCCGA
>NZ_HF991047.1:0-1316 GCF_000432295.1 Bacteroides sp. CAG:189 | reverse complement strand
TTTGACAATTTTCCCATTCTCCACTAAACTCCGGGAATCTCAGATTTGGAACATTGCCCATTATATTTCTCTAATTATAGGAAACCCCTAAAAAAGTAATTATGACAAAGAAATCAATTAGAGAAATTGCGATGGCTTGGCGAGAAGACAAGCGTCCGTATGTGAAGCAATCAACATTTGCCGCTTATATGTTGATTCTGGAGAACCATCTTTTACCATATTTTGGTGAAAATGATGCGTTAAGTGAGAAAGCGGTACAAGATTTCGTACTACAAAAACTCAATGGTGGTATGAGTGTAAAATCGGTAAAGGACATTCTTATTGTGCTCAAAATGGTGATGAAGTTCGGAGTAAAACACGAATGGATGAACTATTCAGAATGGGACATAAAATATCCTACAGCTGAAACGAACAAAGAGTTGGAGGTATTGACTGTAGCCCATCACAAGAAAATATTGGACTACATTCGTCAAAATTTCACATTCCGTAATTTAGGCATCTATATAAGCCTAAGCACCGGACTTCGTATTGGTGAAGTTTGTGCTTTACGCTGGAGTGACATCAATGTGGATAGCGGAACTATCAGCGTTCAGCGTACCATAGAGCGTATTTATATTATCGAAGGAGAAAAGAAACATACAGAGCTGGTTATTAATACGCCTAAAACAAAGAACTCCTGCCGTGAAATTCCTATGAGCAAGGAGTTACTTGCTTTGGTAAAACCACTGAAAAAAGTGGTAAATGCGGATTACTACATACTCACCAATGAACCCTCGCCCACAGAACCACGAACATATCGCAATTATTACAAACGGTTGATGGAGCACCTTGGTATCCCAAAATTGAAATTTCATGGGCTTCGCCACAGCTTTGCAACTCGCTGTATAGAAAGTAATTGTGACTATAAAACAGTCAGTGTATTGCTGGGACACTCAAATATCAGTACCACTCTCAATCTTTATGTCCATCCAAATATGGAACAAAAGAAACGTTGTATCGCCAAGATGTTCAAGTCGCTTGGCAAATAACATTTTACTGGTATGTAACTTCTGTGCGATCATTTGAAGAAAACGGTCTAAGTTTAGCAAAAATAATCCAAGTGTAAATGTACTAAGTTTGATCATAGAATTAAATAAAACGTAGAAGATGCCGACAAGTACCCGACATGCACCCGACAAGTTCAAAGGAAATAATTATGTTGATTGAAGTATGGCTTGTATGCATTTTAATTCAAATGTCAAATCGCAGAACTATACAACAATTCCGTAACCACCGTAACTGTTACGGCGGGGGGGGGGGGGGGGGGGGGGGGGGGG